>JADLDF010000241.1 GCA_020846815.1 Gammaproteobacteria bacterium
CGTGCCGAGGCCCACGGTCTCGACGACGATGTCGGCGCCGCGGCCGCCGGTCGCGGCCAGCACCGCCTCGTGCCAGGCGGGATTGGTCCGGTAGTTGACGGTGATGTCGGCGCCGAGCTCGCGGCAGGCGGCGAGCTTGGCGTCGCTCGAGGAGGTGATCGCGACGGTCGCGCCGCTCATCTTCGCGAGCTGCAGCGCGAGGATCGCGACGCCGCCGGTGCCGAGGGTCAGCACGACGTCGCCGGCCTGCATGCGGCCGAAGGGCTCGAGCACGGCCCAGGCGGTGATGGCCGCGGCACCGAGCGCGGCGGCGTCCTCGTAGCTCATCTCGCCGGGCAGCTTCACCAGCGCGCTGGCCGGCAGCACGATCTGCTCCTGCAGCCAGCCGTCGCGCGCGTTGCCGACGTCGCCCGCGAACACTGCCGGCTCGTAGTCGCCGTCGATCCAGGTCGAGAAGTGCGGCGCGGTGACGCGATCGCCCAGCTTGACGCGCGTGACACCCGCGCCGAGCGCGACCACCTCGCCGGCACCGTCGGCGACCGGCACGCGCGTCGGCGGCTTCGGCGCGCCGTAGCGGCTGGACAGCACCATGAGATCGCGGTGATTCAGCGACGACGCCTTGACTGCGATGCGCACCTCGCCCGGGCCGGGCTCGGCCACGGGGCCGTCGACGAGCTGCAGGGAATCGAGGCCTTTCTGGTCACCGACCTGGTACTTGCGCATGACGTGGTCTGCCTTCTGCTGGACTGAGGTGGAACGGGAAGCGGAAACCGCCGCGGCGGGAACCGCGGTCGCAATTGTGCCGGGCCCGGCGCCCGCCGCACCGGCCGCGAGCATTGCGGCCGGGGACGCCAGCGCGGTGGCGAGCACCTTGCGGCGCGATGGATCGAAACGGTTCATGGTGGTCTCCGGACGGATCTGCCGGTCGCAGTCGCGCGGCGACGGATTCGTGTCCAGCTTAGAGCCGACTGCAGAATCTTCTCAAGCCGGATCGGCTGGATCCGGCTCGTTTCCCGCGCAACGGCGGGCTGCCGGTCAGAGCAGTCGTTCGAGGATCTCGAGTACCACGCGATCTGCCGATTCCATCGCGCCCTCCATACCGCGATCGAGCCGCGCGGTGTGCTCGCCACAGAAGTGGATACGTCCATGGCGTTGGCCGATTTGATTGGCAAAGGCGCTGATCTGGCCGGGCGCCCAGGAAGCCCACGTGCCGCCGGTGTAGAGCTCCTTTTGCCACGAAAAGACCTTGATCGGTACGAGTGCCTTGGCGGCTTTGGGGCGTATGCGTTCAAGGACCGCCATGCTGCGCTCCAACAGCGCTTTCGAAGTCAACTTGTCGGCCTCGAGCGCGTCGGCGCCCATCATCCAGAGGGCAGCGGACTGTGTGGTACCGCCCGGACCGTAGGGAAAGGCCAGCAGCTGGCCGATCCCGGTGTCGGTCCACAGCGTCGGCGGTAACCCGTCCTGCTCCCAATAGGGCTCGTCGATGCGAAACAACACTTGAGTGGTCGTGCTGTAGGTGAGTTCGTCGATACCCCGCCGCTGCGCTGGCGGCAGTGCCGGTGTGAGCCTGATGCGCCTCAGTGCAGTGGCAGGCAGGGTAATGAGAACGCACTTCGCTTCGAAGCTGCCATCGGCGCTCTCGACGACCACCGAATCGCCGCGGTCGTGCACGGCGGACACCGGCGTAGCCATTCTCACGGGTTCTTTGAGCGCAGCAGCCATCGCCTCCGGCATGCGCTGGTTGCCGCCGACGATATGAAACAACCCCTTGCGTTGGCTCATATGAGTCGCCCACGTGAGAAGTTGCAGATGATGCAATGCCGACACTCGATCCGGCAGTTGCCCGTAAGCCTGATTTTCCCCGACGCCGAGCCTGATGGCGGCATCGGAAATCCCCGCCTGCCGCAGGATGGCGTCGAGCGGCTTGTCGTAGGCCTGTGCTTCCGGCTGGAGCCAGTCATCCAGTTCTTTGAGCGGATTGCCAGGTGCGAGCGCTGCGAGCGCGAAGTTCCACGGCAGAGTCGCTTTCCATTGCGCCGGAAAAGGATTGCCTGGGTACTTCGGCCACTCATCCACGGTCACGTACTTGCCCTCGAGATGAAAGGCAACCCGCTCGTCCAGACCATCCTGGTCGTATTCCACAGGCTCCCGGGCTCGCATCGGCTCGAGAGTCAAGCCAAAACGCGCCACCGTATCCTGAACCCGAGCGTAGAGCGCGCCGATCACGCTGCCGCCGGCTTCCGGGCCGCCGGGCACATCATCGAGGGTGTAGAGCCTGCCGCCGATACGATTCCGGGCCTCCAACACTTTGACTCTCAAGCCCTGACTTTCCAGCTCCAGCGCCGCGCGAAGCCCAGATATGCCGGCACCAACGATGAGCACATCCCAGTCCCGTTCCGCAGCCCTGAGACGCGGCGCGACGACCGACAAGGCAGCGACGCCGGCGACGATCTGACGTCTGTTCACGATATTCATGCGTCCACTCTCCCTCAGATGCTGCACGACTCAGAGGCCCGGCTCGAGCGCAAGCACATCCGGGCCGGAACTATCGATGTCGCGATGGGTCGACCCACCGCCGGGTTGACATCACCGCTGCGCAACACGGCCGGCCGCCGGCGACATGGTCCGGGCACGGATGTCGACCTGTGCGGGAACATGGGACGACCCCCGTCGCTCGTTGACCCCATCGAAGCTACCGAGACAGAATCACAAATAGCAGTAAAAACGCACAACTTTCAGTTGAGTGCCCCCTTCAATGGAACTTCATCAACTGCGGTACTTTCTGACCACGCTGAACGAGGGCAGCTTTTCCAGTGCCGCAGACAAGCA
>JADLDF010000242.1 GCA_020846815.1 Gammaproteobacteria bacterium
GGGATTCGCAGTCCAGGTGGGCAGTTTCGCCTCGCGCGCTTCGGCCGACCGGCTGGCGGCTGAGCTGCGGGGTCGCCGATTCGAGACATTCGTCTCGCCGGTGCGCAGCTCGGGCCGGCAGCTGTATCGCGTGCGCGTCGGTCCGGTCGAGGATCGCGCGGCCGCGCAGGCACTGGCTGTACGTCTCAAATCGGCGGGGCAGTCCGGCAGCGTCGTTCCCTTGCCATAGTCCGGGCGGTCCGGAACGCTGCCGCATCCAGTAGAATGCGCGCGCCAGCCGCGGCCGGAGACCGATCGAGATCATGACGCCCGTGGATTACGTCATCGTCGCCATCGCGGCGGCTTCCGCCCTGATGGGCGCGATCCGCGGCTTCCTGCGCGAGGCGATCTCGCTGGTCACCTGGATCATCGCGCTCTGGGTCGCCTGGCAGCACAGCGGCGCCGTGCGGCCCTGGCTCGGTGGCGCGCTCGCCGCCGAGCCCTATGGCACCTGGGCCGCGCGCGTGCTGATCGTGCTCGGCATCCTGATCCTCGGCACGCTGGTAGGCATCCTCGTCGGCCAGTTCGTGCGCGTCTCGTTGTTCAGCGGCTTCGACCGTTTCCTCGGCTTCCTGTTCGGCCTGCTGCGCGGGGCCATCGTCATCGGCCTCGCCGTGATCGTCGCGACGACGCTGCGGCTCGACGGCGAGCGCTGGTGGAAGCAGTCGAAGCTCATGCCCTACGCCGAGACCATCGGCGATGCGGTGCGCATCGTCGTCGGCGACGCGGCACGCAGCGCCGGCATGAACGCGGCGCGCGCCACCGGCACGAACTCGGCGCTCGGCGCCGGCATGAGCTCGGCGCTGGGCGCCGGCACGAAGTAGGAGAGGCCAGCCATGTGCGGTATCGTCGGCATCGTCGGCACTTCTGCGGTCAACCAGCGCCTCTACGACGCGCTGACCGTGCTCCAGCACCGCGGCCAGGACGCGGCCGGCATCGTCACGGCCAGCGAGGGCCTGCTGTCGATGCACAAGGGCTCGGGCCTGGTGCGCGACGTCTTCGGCCAGCAGGACATGCTGGAGCTCAGGGGCAACGTCGGCATCGGCCACGTGCGCTATCCGACGGCCGGCAGCGACGGCGCCTCCGAGGCGCAGCCGTTCTACGTCAATGCACCCTACGGCATCTGCCTCGGCCACAACGGCAATCTGACCAATGCAGTGGAGCTCGCCGAGGTGCTGACGCGCGAGGAGCGCCGCCATCTCAATACCAGCTCCGACTCCGAAGTGCTGCTGAACGTGCTGGCCTCGGAGCTGCAGCGCGTCGGCACGCCGCGCGTGACGCCGGCCGACATCTTCGCCGCGGTCACCGCGCTCTACCGTCGCTGCCGCGGCGGCTACGCGGTGGTCGCGATGGTCATCGGTCACGGCATCCTCGGCTTCCGCGATCCGAACGGCATCCGGCCGCTGGTGCTCGGCCGGCGCGAGACGCCGAAGGGTCCCGAGCACATGCTCGCCTCCGAGTCGGTCGCGCTCGACATGCTCGGCTTCAAGCCGCTGCGCGACGTCGCCCCGGGCGAGGCCGTGTTCGTCGACGAGGCGGGGCGGCTGCACTCGCAGCAGTGCGTCGCCACGACGCGCCACGCGCCCTGCATCTTCGAGTTCGTCTATCTCGCGCGGCCCGACACCATCATCGACAACATCTCGGTGCAGCGCGCGCGCATGCGCATGGGCGACAAGCTCGCCGAAAAGATCCGCCGCGAGCGGCCCGACCACGACATCGATGTCGTGATCCCGATCCCGGACACCAGCCGCACGGCGGCGCTGCAGGTCGCGCAGCACCTAGGCATCAAGTACCGCGAGGGGTTCATCAAGAACCGCTACATCGGCCGTACGTTCATCATGCCGGGGCACGAACA
Organism: Gammaproteobacteria bacterium; assembly: GCA_020846815.1. The sequence goes on from JADLDF010000242.1 coordinate 1,895, forward strand.
GCGCCAGAAGTCGGTGCGCTCCAAGCTCAACGCCATCGACCTCGAGTTCCGCAACAAGGTCGTGCTGCTCGTCGACGATTCCATCGTGCGCGGCACGACCTCGGCGCAGATCATCGAGCTCGCCCGCGAGGCCGGGGCGCGCAAGGTCTATTTCGCCTCGGCCGCGCCGCCGGTGCGTTTCCCGAACGTCTACGGCATCGACATGCCGGCGCCCGACGAGCTCGTGGCCGCGGGCCGCAGCGACGACGAGGTGCGCCAGCTCATCGGCGCCGACTGGCTGATCTACCAGGATCTCGACGACCTCGTGCAGGCCTGCCAGCACGACGATGCGCGGGTGCGCGAGTTCGACACCTCGTGCTTCTCCGGCTGCTACGTCACCGGCGACGTCACCACGGAGTATCTCGAGCGCCTGCGTCTCGAGCGTTCCGACGCGGCCAAGGCCACGCGGCGCGAAGCGCGCGGCTCGCTGCGGGTCGTCGGCGGCGGCTGAGCCGGTACGCGGTCCGGTCGCGGTGCGGGTCCTGCTGATCGACGACGATCCGCGCTTCCGTGCGCTGCTGCGTCACCACCTGACCTGCACCTGGACCGAGGCGCAGGTCGATTCCTACGACCCGCTCGCGCGCGGGCCGGTGCCGGCCGGCTTCCTCGCCCAGGCCTACGACGTCGTCGTGCTCGATCATGCCTGGCCGGGCGGCGACGGGTTCGCCTGGCTCGCCGACTTCGCCACGCGCGCCGGTTTCGCGCCGGTGATCTTCGTCGCCTCCGACGACTCGCCGGCGCTCGCCGAGGCGGCGCGACGCGCCGGCGCCTGCGCGGTGATTTCGGCGCAGAAGATCGATCACGAGAAGCTCACGGCCGCGGTGCGCGCGGCGGCGCAGCGCCAGTCCGAGGCACGCGCGGCCTGGCGCGGCACACAGGCCGCGCGCGAGCAGCAGACCTTCTCCGGCGCCTATCTGCCGGGCTACCGGCGGATCCGCCGCATCGCCGGTGGCTCCGTATCGGAACTCTTCCTCGCGGAGCACGTGCAGGGCGGCACCCTGGTCGTGCTCAAGGTCACCCGCGACCTGCGGCGCGCCGACGGCGTCGACCAGGCGTTCGGGCGCTTCCTGCAGGAATACGAAATCATCCGCGGCATCCGTCATCCGCACGTCGTGCGCCTGTACGACCTCGGCATCACCGACGACTTCGCCTATCTGGTGATGGAGTACTTCTCGCGCGGCGACCTGCGCGCGCAGATGACCGGGCCGCTGTCGCCGACGCGCGCGCTCGGCTTCGCATTGCAGATCGCCACGGCGCTCGATGCGATCCACCACGCCGGCATCCTGCATCGCGACCTCAAGCCCGGCAACGTCATGGTCCGCGACGACGGCTCGCTGGCGCTGATCGACTTCGGCCTCGCCAAGCACCGCGCACTCGAGCTCGAGATCACCGACAAGGGCCTGATCTTCGGCACCCCGCATTACATGAGCCCGGAGCAGGGCCACGGCCAGCCGACCGATGCGCGCAGCGACATCTATTCGCTCGGCGTCGTGCTGCACGAGCTGCTGACCGGCACCAAGCCCTTCGACGCCGACAACCCGATGGCCATCATCTACCAGCACGCCAAGGCGCCGATCCCGCGGCTGCCGGCCCATCAGCA
>JADLDF010000243.1 GCA_020846815.1 Gammaproteobacteria bacterium
GCGAGCATCGCGACCCGGTCGAAGCCGACGGCGACGCCCGAGCAGGCCGGCAGGCCCTGCGCCAGGGCCGCGAGCAGCCGCGCATCGACGGGCAGTGCCTCGCGACCGAGTGCGCGGCGCCGGGCATTGTCGGCCTCGAAGCGCGCGGCCTGCTCGGCGGCATCGGCGAGCTCCTCGAAGCCATTCGCGAGCTCGAGCCCGTCGCCGTAGAGCTCGAAACGCAGCGCCAGGCGCGCATCGTCCGGATCGAGCCGGGCGAGCGCAGCCTGCGAGGCGGGGTAGTGCGTCAGCGCGCAGAGCGGTCCGAAGCCGAGCGCCGGTCCGACCCGGGTCGCGACCAGCAGGTCCAACAGGTCGTCGCGCGTGGCCGCGGCCAGCGTCGCCGTTTCGAGGCCGAGGTCCGCGACCGAGGCGCGCAGCCGTCCGAGGTCGTCCTCGAGCGGGTCGATGCCGGTATGACGTCGCAAGGCATCACGGTACGACAGGAACTCGACGCCGCGCCTGCGCCCGCCGGCGGCGGCCAGCAGCGCATCGACCAGCGCCGCGGCTTCCTCGGCCATCTGCTGCAGCGTGAAGCTGCGGCGATACCACTCAATCAGCGTGAACTCCGGGTTGTGGTGGCGGCCACGCTCGGCGCCGGCGCGCACCACGCGACAGGCCTGCCAGATGTCGCCGCTGCCGGCCGCGAGCAGGCGCTTCATCGCGTATTCGGGCGAGGTGTGCAGCCAGCGCTGCACGCCGTCGCCGAGATCGACGCTCGCCGACTGCAGGTGCGGGTCGGTGACCGGGGCGCCAACGACCAGCGGTGTCTCGACCTCGAGCAGGCCGCGCGCCTCAAAGAAGCGGCGCATCGCGGCGCGCAGCGTGGCGCGGCGCTCGAGCGCCGCGGGCGTCGCGCTGGGGCGCCAGTCCGCCGCCGCGCCCGTCGCGCCATCGGATGCGCTGCCCGCCGCATCCTCCGCAGCTTTCATGCCGCCGGATGCGTCGCCTGCCGCATCGCCCGCACCCGCGACGCCGCCGGATGCGCCGCCCGTCGCACCTGCCGCGCGTGCAGCGCGGCCCGGTACGTCGCGCGTCGCGGCCAGGTCAGGCGCGAGGCTCATCGGCGAGCAGCCGTCCGATCGGCTCGCCCATGCGCACGGTGCGGCCCGCGCACAGGTCCTGCCGCCACTCGATCCGTCCGGGCGGGAACAGCAGGATCACGGTCGAGCCCATGTTGAAGCGACCCATCTCCTCGCCTCGGGCCAGCATCAGCGGTGCACCCGGCCGGCGCGGTGCGAGCGTCGTGACGACGCGCCGCGCACGCGGCGCGACCTCGCCGTGCCAGACCGTGTCCATGCTGCCGACGTTCAGCGCGCCGACCATGACCAGCGCATGATCGCTGCGCGGGTCCTCGAAGGCGCAGACGACGCGTTCGTTGCGGGCGAACAGGCCGGCGACGCCGGCCGCCGTGACCTGGTTCACGCTGAACAGCCGACCCGGCACGTACCAGGCCTCGCGCAGCCTGCCGTCCAGGGTCATGTGGATGCGATGGTAGTTGTAGGGCGCGAGGTAGATCGTCGCGAAGTGCCCGTCCGCGAAGCGCTGCGCCCAGTCGCGCCGCCCGGCGAGCAGGGCCTCGAGGGTGTAGCTGCGGCCCTTGGCCTGCACCAGCCGGCCGTCGTGGATGCGGCCGGCCTCGCTGACCGTGCCGTCGACCGGGCAGGCGAGGATGCCGGGTGCGGTGGGCAACGGGCGCGCGTCCGGGCGCAGCGCACGGGTGAAGAACGCGTTGAACGACTCGTAATCGTGCGGGTCGGCAACCAGCGCGTCGCTCATGTCGGGGCGGAAGTGGCGGACGAAAGCCGCGATCAGCGCGTCCTTGAACCAGCGCGTGCGGCTGCGCGTCGCGGCGTGCACGAGCCGCGACAGGCCGTGCTGCGGCAGAAGGTGCTGCAGGGCCACGAACAGGCGGGCGCCGAGGCCGGTCTCCGGCACGACGGGGATGACAGGATCGACGGAGGCCATGGCCGGATCAGCGCCGGAGGACGGGCAGGGGCGCCGTGCGGGCGAGTCGCCGCCCCGCCGAGGCCGCGAACGCGGCAAGATACGCGCCGGCGGATGGCCGGACAGCCAGGATGTTCATGCGGCAAGTATCCCACAGGGCGGCGCGCCCGACGGTCGGCGAGGCCTTGCGGGCGGCAGCCCGCCGGCTCGGCCACGCGCGCGTGTACTTCGGACACGGTACCGACAACGCGCTCGACGACGCCGCCGTGCTGCTCTGGCACGCCATGGGCTTCGATTTCGACGTGCCGCCGCAGCAGGTGTATCGCCGGCGCCTGGACCGCACCGAGCTCGAGGCCTTCGAGGCGCTGCTGGTGCGGCGCATCGCGCTGCGCGAACCGGCCGTCTATCTGACCGGCCACACGCTGTTCGCCGGCATCCCGATCCGCATCGACCGCCGCGCACTGGTGCCGCGCTCGCCCATCGCCGAGCTGGTGGAGCGTGGCTTCGCGCCCTGGATCGACGCGCGGCGGGTGCGCCGCGTGCTCGACCTCGGCACCGGGTCAGGCTGCATCGCGATCGCCTGCGCGCGCTTCCTGCCGCGCTCGCGCGTCGATGCGACCGACGTGTCGCCCGAAGCGCTGTCGCTCGCCCGCGAGAACGTGCGCCGGCTGCGGCTCGCGCGCCGCGTCGAGGTGCTCGACTCCGATCATTTCGCAGCGCTGCGGGGGCGGCGCTACGATATCATCGTCAGCAATCCGCCCTATGTCGGGGAGCGCGAGCTGCGCGGGCTGCCGGCCGAATACCGGCACGAGCCGCGTCTGGCGCTCGCTGCGGGCCGCGACGGTCTCGACTCGGTGCGCCGCATCCTCGCGGGCGCGGCACGGCACCTGGCCCCGGGTGGCATCCTGGTGGTCGAGGTCGGCAACACCGAGACGCTGGTGCGTCGCCGCTGGCCGCGACTGCCCTTCACCTGGCTCGAGTTCGAGCGCGGCGGGGGCGGGGTGTTCCTGCTGACGCGCGAACAGCTCGCGGCGCATTCGAGAAAAAAATAGGCCCGACATGTCCGGCAACACCATCGGCAAGCTGTTTACCGTCACGACTTTCGGCGAGAGCCACGGTCCCGCGCTCGGCTGCATCGTCGACGGCTGTCCCCCCGGGCTCGAGCTCGCCGAGGCCGACCTGCAGCGGGACGTCGACCGGCGGCGTACTGGAACCTCGCACTTCGTCAGTCAGCGCCGCGAGCAGGATGCGGTGCGGATCCTCTCGGGCGTCTTCGAAGGGCGCACCACCGGCACGCCCATCGGACTGCTGGTCGAGAACACCGACGCGCGCTCGCGCGACTACGACAAGATCAAGGACCGTTTCCGACCCGGCCATGCCGACTACACCTATCAGCAGAAGTACGGCCTGCGCGACTACCGCGGCGGTGGCCGCTCCTCGGCGCGCGAGACCGTGATGCGCGTCGCCGCCGGCGCGATCGCACGCAAATATCTGCAGACGCGGCTCGGCCTCCGCATCCACGGCTATCTGAGCAAGATCGGCACGCTGGAGCTCGACCCGGCGCAGCCGGAGAGCGCCTACGACAACCCGTTCTTCTGTCCCGACCCGTCGCGCATCGCGCAACTCGAGGAACTCGTCTGGAAGATCCGCGAGCAGGGCGACTCGATCGGCGCACGCGTCACCGTGGTCGCGAGCGGCGTGCCGCCGGGTCTCGGGGAGCCGGTGTTCGACCGGCTCGACGCCGACCTCGCCTACGCGATGATGGGCATCAACGCGGTCAAGGCCGTCGAGATCGGCGCCGGAGTGCGCGCCGTCGAACAGAAGGGCAGCGAGCACCGCGACGAGCTGACGCCGACCGGCTTCGTCAGCAACAACGCCGGCGGCATCCTCGGCGGCATCTCCAGCGGCCAGGACATCGTCGTGCACCTGTCGCTGAAGCCGACCTCGAGCATCACCGTGCCGGGCCGCACCATCGACGTCGCCGGCCGGCCGGTCGAGGTCGTCACGACCGGGCGCCACGACCCCTGCGTCGGCCTGCGTGCGACGCCGATCGCCGAGGCGATGCTGGCGATCGTGCTGCTGGATCACTGGCTGCGCCATCGCGGCCAGAACGCCGACGTGCGTTCACCGACGCCCGTGATCACCGCGCGCGACTGACGGGCGGCACGCACGCACGCGCGCCATGCCCCGGCGCCGCCACGAACCAGGAGATCGGCATGACGGACGGCAGGCAATGGCGGGTGGCGGTGCTCGGAGCGACCGGTCTGGTCGGCGACGCGATGATCAAGGTGCTCGAGGAGCGGCAGTTCCCGGTCGCGGAGCTGCATCCGCTCGCGAGCGACCGCTCGCTCGGCAAGGACGTGAGCTTCCGCGGCCGCCGACACCCGGTCATCGACGTCGCGAACTTCGACTTCGCGAATGCCGACGTCGCCCTGTTCTCGGCCGGCGGCGAAGTCTCGCGGACCTACGCGCCGCAGGCGGCCGCGGCCGGCTGCGTCGTCATCGACAACACTTCCGAGTTCCGCTACGACGACGATGTGCCGCTGGTCGTTCCCGAGGTCAACCCGCAGGCGATCGGACAGTTCGGCCAGCGGCGCATCATCGCCAATCCGAACTGTTCGACCATCCAGATGCTCGTGGCCCTGCAGCCGCTGCATGCCGCGGCCGGCATCGAGCGCATCAACGTCGCGACCTACCAGTCGGTCTCCGGCGCGGGCCGGGAGGCTGTCGACGAGCTCGCCGAGCAGAGCATCGCGCTGATGAGCGGCCGCGGTCCCGTGAAGCCGAAGGTCGTCGCCGCGCAGATCGCATTCAACGTCGTCCCCCAGATCGACCGGTTCATGGACAACGGCTACACCCGGGAAGAGATGAAGATGCTGTGGGAGACACGCAAGATCCTCGGCGACGACTCGATCCGCGTGAATGCGACTGCGGTACGCGTGCCGGTCTTCTTCGGTCATTCCGAAGTGGTCAGCGTCGAGACCCGGCGCAAGCTGACGGCTGCCGAGGCGCGGAGCCTGCTCGAGGCCGCACCGGGTGTCGAGGTCATCGACGAGCGGCGCCCCGGCGGATATCCGACCGCGGCGGTCGAAGCCGCGAACCACGACACGGTTTACGTGGGTCGCATCCGTGAAGATATGTCTCACGAGCGGGGACTGACACTCTGGATCGTCGCCGACAACGTCCGTAAAGGCGCCGCGACGAACAGCGTCCAGATCGCCGAGATTTTGGTCCGGGACCATTTATAAGTTATATTGGTCACTTGACGTGCTTGAGCTTCGGTCGGGCTCAAGCCTTTGTTTTAATTGAAGAACCGCTTGCTTGTGCGGGGAGAGCAGATGGGCGTGAAGCATTGGGTGCGGGCCATGCTCGTGCTGGCGGCCTTGCCGTCTTCCGCGTTTGCGCTGGGGCTCGGCGACATCCGCCTGAACTCTCCGCTGAACGCACCACTGGACGCCGAGATCGATCTCGTCAACGCCACGCCCGAGGAGCTCGCGAGCCTTCGCGTCCAGCTCGCGTCGCGTGAGACGTTTGCGCGGTATGGCCTTGAGTGGCCTAGATTTCTCAGCTCCGTCACGCTGACCCGGTCGAAGAACGACGCGGGCCGCGACGTATTGCGCGTCCGCTCCTCGGAGGCGATCACCGAGCCGTTCGTGACCCTGCTGGTCGATGCCAACTGGGGACGTGGACGTCTGGTACGCGAGTACACGCTGCTGCTCGACCCGCCGGTGTTCGCGCCGGCGGCGCCGGCTCCGGACGTGCAGGCCCCGGCGACGGCCGCGGCGCGCAGTGGTGTCGTGACGCGTCCGGCGGTCGACGCCGCGCCTCCGCCCCCTCCGTCCTCGGCTCCAGCCGTCGCCCCGGTGGCCGCGGGCGGCGAGCAGGGCAGCCACGCGGTGCGGCGCGGCGAGACGCTCTCGGGCATCGCCCGCGGCCTCGCGGCGAGCCAGGGGGTCTCGACGGAACAGGTCATGGTGGGGCTCTACCGCGCCAATCCGCGCGCGTTCGACGGCACGATGGACGTGCTGCGCGCCGGTGCGGTGCTGCGCATCCCCGATGCAGCTTCGCTGTCGGCGATCGATCGTGGTACGGCCATCGCAGAAGTGCGGCGGCAGCGCTCGGAGTGGCGCAGCCGCGCGACGAGTGCCGCGACGGGCGCCGCCGTCGCCGACGCCGCCGCGGGCCGGCTGCGGCTGGTGCCGCCGTCCGAGGCAGGGTCGGGCACCGGTGCCGGTGCCGACGCCGCCGCGCGCGAGACCCAGGCGATGCGCGATCGCCTCGCCCAGCTCGAGAAGGAACTCGCCGAATCCCGCCGCCTGCTCGAGGTCCGCTCCGCGCAGATCGCCGAGCTGCAGCAGCGTCTCGCGGGCGGCCCGGGCGCCACCGCGCCCGGGCCGTCGGCGGAATCCACCGCTGCGACGCCGGACGCACCGCCGCCCGCCGCGGCCGATGCCGATGTCGAGCTGCCTGCCGACGAGGTCACGGTGCCGGCGCCCGATGCTACCGCTCTGCCGGCCGATCCGGCGGTCGCGGCCACGGAGCCAGCGGCCGAGCGGGCCGAGCGGACAGCGCGGGCCAGACCGGCAGCCGCCGATGCGACGCCGGCCGAGGAGCCTTCACTTTTCGGTTCGCTGCTCGATTCGGTCCGGCAGTTCTGGTGGCTGATCGTCGGCCTGCTCGCGCTGCTGGCCGGCATCTTCGGCTACCGCCGCTGGCAGCAGAACCGCGCCGCGGAGATCGAGGACACCTTCGGTGGCGTCACCACGACCACGGCCGCGCCGGAGATGACGATGCCGCCGCCGGTCGCGTCCGACACCGCGAGACTGCGTCGTCCCAACGTCGTGGCCCAGGACAAGAGCGGCTTCGTCGTCGAGGAATCGGGTGAGTTCGAGGTGCCGCGTCCGCTCGCCGCGACCCCGGCGGCGACGGCGAGGACCGTGGCCGCGGACGACACGCTCAGTGGCGAGACCGGCATCAACCTCGACCAGGGCGATCCGCTCGCCGAAGCCGATTTCCACATGGCCTACGGGCTCTACGACCAGGCCGCCGACCTCGTGCGCCTGGCTTCGGCCCGCGAGCCCGAGCGTCGCGACCTGAAGCTGAAGCTCGCCGAGGTGTTCTTCGTCTGGGGCAACCGCGACGAGTTCCTGAAGACGGCGCGCGAGCTGCACGGGACGCTCACCGACGGCGCAGCCGGCGAGTGGGACAAGATCGTGATCATGGGCAAGCAGATCGCGCCCGAGGATCCTTTGTTCTCGCAGGCCGTCGCCCGCAGTGCCGGCAGTGCCAGCCTCGACCTGCAGCTCGACGGTGGCGCGCAGCCGCTCGATTTCGACGTCTTCGGCGACGGCTCCGGCTCGACGCAGACCATCGAATCCGTCGCCGGCTCGGACCTGGATTTCGGTCCGGCGCCGCGCGGCGACGTAGAGCCGACCATCGAGCGCCCAGGCCCGGCGGCCACCGGCCCCGATGCACCGACCGTGCTGGTCGAGACGGGGGGCGGCACGACGCGCGAGATGGCGCCGCAGTTCGCGGACGCGCCGACCGCGGAGGCACCACGGCTCGACGTCGATCTCGACGAACTGCTCGTGGCCACCGGCAAGCCCGATCCGGGCGATGCGCCGACCGTCGAGCAGCCCGCGCTGCGCGGCGGCGAGCCGACGATCCGCGCCAAGCTTGATGCGGCGCTGAAGCAGAACGCCCCGGCCGGCGATCAGACGGCGGAGCTCGCGATCGACGACCTCGGTCTCGACCTCGGCGATCTCGACAAGCTGGGTGACCTCGATTCCGCGGAGCCGGCCGAGCCGGTCGCGGGGCGCGACGACCTGGCGTCGTCGACGGACGCGCCGACGATGCTCGCAAGCTTCGACGAGGAGGCCCAGCAGCTGATCGAGGAGGCCGCGCATCGCGGCAACGGCCGAGACGTCGCGATCGATCCGGGCGCCACTGCAGCGATGGAAACCCTGCGTGTCGACGTCGCCGAGTTCGGCGGCGGACATGATCCGGGCGCCACCTCGATGGTTGCCGCGCTCGACACGACGCACCTCGATTCGGACGACTTCGATCTCGGCAAGCTCGATGCCTCGGGCATCCAGCCGGCCAACGGTCACGAGGGACTCGACCTCGACATCGGGCAGGCGACGCTGCCGGGCGCCGGCGAGCACACCGGCCGCGAGGAAGTGGCGCTGCCGCCGCTCGAGCCGGTGACCATCAGCGAAGTCGGCACCAAGCTCGATCTGGCGCGCGCCTACATGGACATGGGCGACCCGGACGGAGCACGCAACATCCTGCGCGAAGTCCTCGCCGAAGGGTCGGTGTCGCAGAAGCAGGAAGCCAACCGCCTGCTCGAGTCGTTGCCCGGTTGAGATCGGCGGCGGCCAGCGCGGCCACAGCCTACGGTCGCGTGCCCGATGCAGCGGATCGCGCTCGGCGTCGAATACGACGGGTCGGGCTTCGCCGGCTGGCAGGCCCAGCCCGGCCTGCGCACGATCGCCGCTGAACTGGCGCGTGCGGCCGCCGTCGTCGCCGATCATCCCGTCGAACTCGTCTGCGGCGGGCGTACCGACGCCGGCGTGCACGCCGAAGGGCAGGTGGTGCACTTCGACACCACGGCGCGCCGCGCTCTGCGTGCCTGGCTGCTCGGCATCAACTCCAACCTGCCGGCCGACATCAGCCTGCGCTGGGTGCATCCCGTGCCGCCGTGGTTCCACGCGCGCTTTTCGGCGCTGTCGCGCGCCTATCGCTACCGGATCCTCAATCGCGGCACCCGCTGCGCGCTGCTGGCGAGGCGCTCGACGCTGGTGCGCCGCCCGCTGGACGTCGAGGCTATGCAGAGCGCGGCCGACGCGCTGCTCGGCGAGCACGACTTCAGCGCATTCCGAGCCGCCGAATGCCAGTCACGCTCGCCGGTGCGCCGGGTCGACCAGATCCGGATGCAACGGGCCGGCGACGAGGTGCTCATCGACGTGATCGCGAACGCCTTCCTGCACCACATGGTCCGCAACATCGCGGGCCTGCTGATCGAGGTCGGCAGCGGTCTGGCACCGCCGCGACTCGCAGCCGAGCTGCTCGCGGGTCGTGACCGGCGCCTCGCGCCGCCGACGGCGGCGGCGGACGGACTCTACCTGCGCGCCGTCCGGTATCCGGCGGCCTTCGGCCTGCCGGGGCAGGCCGGCATGGAGCCCTACGCGCGATCCGCTATGATCGCGCCTCACTGACCGGGAGGCTGCCAGGCATGTCGTGGTTCGAGAAGATCATGCCCTCGCGCATCAAGACCGAGCGTCGCACGCGCTCGGTGCCCGAGGGGCTGTGGATCAAGTGCCCGGCCTGCGATTCGGTGCTCTACCGCGCCGAGCTCGAGCGCAACCTCAACGTCTGCCCCAAGTGCAGCCACCACATGCGCATCGGTGCCCGCGAGCGTCTGCGTCGCCTGCTCGACGCCGGCACCGGCATCGAGATCGGCGCCGGAGTGCAGCCCGAGGATCCGCTGCGCTTCAAGGACAGCAAACGCTACAAGGACCGCCTCGCTGCGGCACAGAAGGGTACGGGCGAGCGTGACGCGCTGGTGGTCATGGCCGGGCGCATCGACGAGGTCGACGTCGTCGCCTGTGCCTTCGAGTTCCAGTTCCTCGGCGGTTCGATGGGCTCGGTCGTCGGCGAGCGTTTCCGGCGCGCCGTCGAGCATGCGATCGAACATCGCGCCGCGGTGGTCTGCTTCTCCTCGAGCGGTGGTGCCCGCATGCAGGAGGCGCTGCTGTCGCTGCTGCAGATGGCCAAGACCAGTGCCGCGCTGGCGCGCCTCGCGCAGGTCCACCTGCCGTTCATCTCGGTGCTGACCGATCCGACCACCGGCGGCGTCTCGGCCAGCCTCGCGATGCTCGGCGATCTGAACTTCGCCGAGCCGCGGGCACTGATCGGCTTCGCCGGTCCGCGCGTGATCCAGCAGACCGTGCGCGAGACGCTGCCCGAAGGTTTCCAGCGCAGCGAGTTCCTGCTCGAGCACGGTGCGATCGACCAGATCGTCGACCGCCGCGACATGCGCGATCGCCTCTCGCAGGTGCTGCGCATGCTCATGCGCCTGCCGCCGCAGGTGTCCGTGACGACGGCCGCCGCGACCTGAGCGCGTCGTCCGCGGCGGTCCGCCCGCGTCCCATGCGCACGCTCGCCGACTGGCTCGATTTCCAGCAGCGCCAGCACACTCGCAGCATCGATCTGGGCCTCGGGCGCGTGCGCGAGGTCGCCCGACGGCTCGACCTGCTGCCGCTGTCCTGTCCGATCGTGCTCGTGGCCGGCACCAATGGCAAGGGCTCGACCGTCGCGCACCTCGCCGCGCAGGCGCGCGCCGCGGGCCTCTGCACCGGCACGTTCACCTCGCCGCATCTGGTCCGCTACAACGAGCGCATCGCGATCGACGGCCGCGGCGTCGACGACGAGGAGCTGATCGGTGCATTCGAGCGCATCGAGGCGGTGCGCGGCGAGGTGCCGCTGACCTTCTTCGAGTACAACGCGCTGGCGGCCTGCGCGATCTTCGCGCGCCGTGCGCCGGCGCTCGCCGTGGTCGAGGTCGGGCTCGGCGGACGTCTCGACGCGACCAACATCCTCGACGCCGACGTCGCGATGATCACCTCGATCGGCCTCGACCACATCGACTGGCTCGGCACGACGCTCGAGCAGATCGGTGCCGAGAAGGCCGGCATCCTGCGCCCCGGCGGTGTCGCGGTGCTCGGTTCGCGCGACATGCCGCGAACCGTGGCGGACGCGATCGCCACGCATCGAGTCGATGCGCGCTGGCCGGGCCGCGACTTCCGAGTCGAGCACACGCCGGCGGCCGGAGAGGGCCGCTGGTGTTTCAGCGGCTGTCGTTGGCGCTTCGCCGCGTTGCCACGCCCGGCGCTGGCCGGCGCGATCCAGTACGACAACGCCGCGGCGGCGCTCGCCGCGCTCGAGGCGCTGGCAGAGCGACACCCCGGGCTGCTCGACGGACTGGACGGCACGACGGTCGCGGCCGGACTCGAGCGCGTGCGGCTCGCCGGCCGCTTCCAGGTGCTGCCGGGCCGGCCCGAATGGATCCTCGACGTCGCGCACAACGCAGCGGCCGCAGCGGTGCTGGCGGCGAACCTGCGCGAGCGACCTGCCGCCGGCCGGACCCTCGCGGTCGCCGGCGTGCTCGCCGACAAGGACGTGGAGGCGATCGGTCGCACGCTCGCGGCCTGCGTCGACGAGTGGGTGCTCTGCGATCTCGACGGCCCGCGGGGGCTGTCTGCGGCGGCGCTGCAGGAACGCCTGCTGCCGGCCGGCGCCCGCGCGACCTTGGCACGGGACGTCGCGACCGCCTGCCGAATCGCGCGGGCGCAGGCCGGCGACGCAGACCGCATCGTCGTGCTCGGCTCGTTCCACACCGTCGGTCCGGCGCTCGAGTGGCTTGGGCTATAATTTCCTCGCGTCTCGCGCAATTGTCTCGCCGCCGGCGCGGATTTCTGACCGAACTCTTTCCTTCCCGCACGCAGCTCTTCCCGATCCACGTGGACGCCCAGCTCAAGTACCGACTCACCGGCGCCGTGATCCTGGTGCTGCTCGCGGTGCTGTTCGTGCCCGAGCTGCTCACCGGGCCGAAGACGCCCGCTCCGGCTGTCGCTCCGGAGACGTCCGCGCCGACGGCTGCAGAAGGCGCGCCGCTGCGTTCGTACGACATCGATCTCAGCGATCCGGGCAACGCAGCGCCGGCGGCCGATGCGGAAGCCGACGCCGTGGAGGCGGGCGAGATGCCGGCCGCACCCGGCACGGCGGCGCACGCGGTGCTGCCGCCGACCGCCGCCGCGCCGCGCGCTACGCCCGATGCGACATCGCGTTCGCCACGTGCTGCAGCTCCCGCGTCGGGACCGGATTCCGTGGCGTCCCCGTCCGCCACGATCCCGTCTACGGCGCCGGCTGCGACGCCGGGTCCGCTCGAGCTGCCCACCCGGGGATTCGCGGTCCAGGTAGGCAGTTTCGCCTCGCGCGCTTCGGCCGACCGGCTGGCGGCTGAGCTGCGCGGTCGCCGATTCGAGACATTCGTGTCGCCCGTGCGCAGCGCCGGCCGGCAGCTGTATCGCGTGCGCGTCGGTCCGGTCGAGGATCGCGCGGCCGCGCAGGCGCTGGCAGCGCGTCTCAGGTCGGCGGGGCAATCCGGCAGCGTCGTTCCCTTGCCATAGTCCGGGCAGTCCGGAACGGTGCCGCATCCAGTAGAATGCGCGCGCCAGCCGCGGCCGGAGACCGACCCGAGATCATGACGCCCGTGGATTACGTCATCGTCGCCGTCGCGGCGGCCTCCGCCCTGATCGGCGCGATCCGCGGCTTCCTGCGCGAGGCGATCTCGCTGACCACCTGGATCATCGCGCTCTGGGTGGCCTGGCAGCACAGCGGCGCCGTGCGCCCCTGGCTCGGTGGCGCGCTCGCCGCCGAGCCCTATGGCACCTGGGCCGCGCGTGCACTGATCGTGCTCGGCATCCTGATCCTCGGCACGCTGGTCGGCATCCTCGTCGGCCAGTTCGTGCGCGTCTCGCTGTTCAGCGGCTTCGACCGCTTCCTCGGCTTTCTGTTCGGCCTGCTGCGCGGGGCCGTCGTCATCGGCCTCGCCGTGATCGTCGCGACGACGCTGCGGCTCGACGGCGAGCGCTGGTGGAAGCAGTCGAAACTGATGCCCTACGCCGAGACCATCGGCGATGCCGTGCGCATCGTCGTCGGCGACGCGGCACGCAGCGCCGGCGTGAACTCGGCGCTGGGCGCCGGCATGAACGCGGCGCTGGGCGCCGGCGTGAACTCGGCGCTGGGCGCCGGCGTGAAGTAGGAGAGGCCAGCCATGTGCGGTATCGTCGGCATCGTCGGCACTTCTGCGGTCAACCAGCGTCTCTACGATGCGCTGACCGTACTCCAGCACCGTGGCCAGGACGCCGCCGGCATCGTCACGGCCAGCGAGGGCCTGCTGTCGATGCGCAAGGGCTCGGGCCTGGTGCGCGACGTCTTCGGCCAGCAGGACATGCTGGAGCTCAAGGGCAACGTCGGCATTGGCCACGTGCGCTATCCGACGGCCGGCAGCGACGGCGCCTCCGAGGCGCAGCCGTTCTACGTCAACGCACCCTACGGCATCTGCCTCGGCCACAACGGCAACCTGACCAATGCCACGGAGCTCGCCGAGGTGCTGACGCGCGAGGAACGCCGCCACCTCAACACCAGCTCCGATTCCGAGGTGCTGCTGAACGTGCTCGCCTCGGAGCTGCAGCGCGTCGGCACGCCGCGGGTGACCCCGGCCGACATCTTCGCCGCCGTCACCGCGCTCTACCGCCGCTGCCGCGGCGGCTACGCGGTGGTCGCGATGGTCATCGGTCACGGCATCCTCGGCTTCCGCGATCCGAACGGCATCCGGCCGCTGGTGCTGGGCCGGCGCGAGACGCCGAAGGGCGCCGAGTACATGCTCGCCTCCGAGTCGGTCGCGCTCGACATGCTCGGCTTCAAGCCACTGCGCGACGTCGCGCCGGGCGAGGCCGTGTTCATCGACGAGGCGGGGCGCCTGCACTCGCAGCAGTGCGTTGCCACGACGCGCCATGCGCCCTGCATCTTCGAGTTCGTCTATTTCGCGCGGCCCGACACCATCATCGACAACATCTCCGTGCAGCGCGCGCGCATGCGCATGGGCGACAAGCTCGCCGAGAAGATCCGCCGCGAGCGGCCGGACCACGACATCGACGTCGTGATCCCGATCCCCGACACCAGCCGCACCGCCGCGCTGCAGGTCGCGCAGCACCTCGGCATCAAGTACCGCGAGGGGTTCATCAAGAACCGCTACATCGGCCGCACGTTCATCATGCCGGGGCAGGACCAGCGTCAGAAGTCGGTGCGCTCCAAGCTCAACGCGATCGACCTCGAGTTCCGCAACAAGGTCGTGCTGCTCGTCGACGATTCCATCGTGCGCGGCACGACTTCGGCGCAGATCATCGAGCTCGCCCGCGAAGCCGGGGCGCGCAAGGTGTATTTCGCCTCGGCCGCGCCGCCGGTGCGTTTCCCGAACGTCTACGGCATCGACATGCCGGCGCCCGACGAGCTCGTGGCCGCGGGCCGCAGCGACGACGAGGTGCGTCAGCTCATCGGCGCCGACTGGCTGATCTACCAGGATCTCGACGACCTCGTGCAGGCCTGCCAGCACGACGATGCGCGGGTGCGCGAGTTCGACACCTCGTGCTTCTCGGGCTGCTATGTCACCGGCGACGTCACCACGGAGTACCTCGAGCGCCTGCGTCTCGAGCGTTCCGACGCGGCCCGGGCCACGCGGCGCGAAGGGCGCGGTCCGCTGCGGGTCGTCGGCGGCGGCTGAGCCGGTACGCGGTCCGGTCGCGGTGCGGGTCCTGCTGATCGACGACGAACCGCGCTTCCGTGCGCTGCTCCGTCACCACCTGACCTGCACCTGGACCGAGGCGCAGGTCGATTCCTACGATCCGCTCGTGCGCGGGCCGGTGCCGGCCGGTTTCCTCGCCCAGGCCTACGACGTCGTCGTGCTCGACCACGCCTGGCCGGGCGGCGACGGGTTCGCCTGGCTCGCCGACTTCACCACCCGCGACGGCTTCGCGCCGGTGATCTTCGTCGCCGCCGACGATTCGCCGGCGCTCGCCGAGGCGGCGCGGCGCGCCGGCGCCTGCGCCGTGATTTCGGCGCAGAAGATCGATCATGAAAAGCTGACCGCGGCGGTGCGCGCGGCGGCGCAGCGCCAGTCCGAGGCGCGCGCCGCCTGGCGTGGCACCCAGGTCGCGCGCGAGCAGCAGACCTTCTCCGGCGCCTACCTGCCGGGCTACCGGCGCATCCGCCGCATCGCCGGCGGCTCCGTGTCCGAGCTGTTCCTCGCCGAGCACCTGCAGGGCGGCACCCTGGTCGTGCTCAAGGTCACGCGCGACCTGCGGCGCGCCGACGGCGTCGACCAGGCGTTCGGGCGCTTCCTGCAGGAATACGAGATCATCCGCGGCATCCGCCATCCGCACGTCGTGCGCCTGTACGACCTCGGCATCACCGACGACTTCGCCTATCTCGTGATGGAATACTTCTCGCGCGGCGATCTGCGCGCGCAGATGACGGGGCCGCTGCCGCCGACGCGCGCGCTCGGCTTCGCGCTGCAGATCGCCACGGCGCTCGATGCGATCCACCACGCCGGCATCCTGCACCGCGACCTCAAGCCCGGCAACGTCATGGTCCGCGACGACGGCTCGCTGGCGCTGATCGACTTCGGCCTCGCCAAGCACCGCGCGCTCGAGCTCGAGATCACCGACAAGGGTCTGATCTTCGGCACCCCGCACTACATGAGCCCGGAGCAGGGCCACGCCCAGCCGACCGATGCGCGCAGCGACCTCTATTCGCTCGGCGTCGTGCTGCACGAGCTGCTGACCGGCACCAAGCCCTTCGACGCCGACAACCCGATGGCCATCATCTACCAGCACGCCAAGGCGCCGATCCCGCGGCTGCCGGCCCATCAGCA
>JADLDF010000244.1 GCA_020846815.1 Gammaproteobacteria bacterium
GGAGTAGTCTACGATCCGCTAAGTCTTTGAAAAACCAAGTCCGGCGTGTTTGGTAGTACATGAGCGCAATCATGTACCGCTGCTCCGAAGGCAGGGGTCGTGAGTTCGAATCTCGCCGGGCGCGCCAGCTTCAATTCGATCCGCAATGCCCCAGGCTCCGGACGTGGTGGCTTCCTTGCAGACACGATGGGGCGCTGCGGGCTAGTCGAAATCGGCGACGCGCTTGCGGCAGATCTCCGTGGTCCGGGCGACCGTCGCACGCGCCTCCGGGCCCAATTGCAGGGCTGGCGGAATAGCCAGCGCATCCAGCGCAGGTGACAGGCGCTGGAGCAGATCGTCGATGGCAGCCTCAGCATCCCCCGCCCGCAGACCGGAGCGCGTTGCCAATCCCACGAAGTCTGCACGGCGCAGACCGTCGTCCTTGCCTCCCAGCTTCAACGCCATACGGTCGTGGTGCAGACCTGGAAAGACGCGCGTCGTGAGCGCGTCGTAAACGGCCGCAAGGATCACCCGCCGGAATGTGGTCTCACCGCGGTAGCCGGTCTTCAGGAGCGCCATGTTCTTCAGATGCATGTCGCCGTCGGCGATCCGCCATGCAAACAGTACACGGCGCAGCAACACGAGCAGTTCCGCTTCCGGAGACGTCGACAAGGCGCGCACGGCCTTGGCCACACGCTCGATGGTACCCGTGTACTTGTCGTGGGGGGCCAGATCCAGGACGGAGCACATGTCCTCCATCGCGAGCCATCGGGGATCGTCGGGCTGCGGGCGGATGTCGAAGCGTTCCACGACCAACGCAGGCGGCATCCCATCCGGCATGTGCAGGAGCACGGCATCCGGCACATCGAGGCCGACACCGCGGGCGAGCCTCGAGCCGACCCACTCGACCAACGGCAGCGACTCACGATGCGCAGGAGCGCGAGTTCTGCGCTGCCAAAGAGGCTCCAGGGGCAATTCCTCGAACGCCACAGCTTCATCGACTGACAATCGCGGTGTTCTTTCTTTACACGCGCTCGTGGATTCAGATCGAAATCGTGTCGCTGCTGTTGGCCCGCCGTTACGGGCTCTGAACGGCGCCGGGGCGTCGTCTTGCGGCGGGCGCGGGGATCGATGGCTTCGCCTGCGGCGGCAGCCGAAGCTCGCCGCCGATCGACGGGTCGTCTCGCACTGCAACGCGCAGGCGCGCACCGCGCCGCGGGTCGATATCGGGCAGCGCCCAGCTTGCCTTGCCGTTCGCATCGGCGCGTGCGCTCGCCGCCGGCTCGGGCGCGCCGTCGCGGAACAATACGAGGTCCACGTCCGGTACCGCGTTGCCGGCCACGTCGCGTACCCGCGCTTCGGGCGTGGGCATCGCATCCGGATCGGCGTCTGCGGCCGGCGCTTCGAGGCGCAGGTCGAGCACTGCAGCGGGACCCGGCTTCACGTCTGCGTCAAGGCGCACGGTCGCGGTGGCCGTCGGCGAGTCAGCCGACCGGGTCTCGGCGCCACCCGCCGGGACGGTCGCAAACCGAAGCTCCAGGACACCGGCCTGCGCAAGGGCCGGCATGACGAGTTGCGCAATGCCACTTCCGTCGGTGCGCAGCGGCGGCAGCGCAGCTTCGCTCGTGGCGAGCGTCGGCAGCGCTGCGGTACCCGCTTGCCGCAGGACCTGCAGTTCGACGCCCGGCAACGCATTGTCCCAGCGGTCGAGCACCCGCAGCTGCAGCGGTTCGGCCGGCGCGTTGCCGTCGATGACCTGCTGCTGCGAGGTGGCGATGCCGAGCGAGCGCAGCACGTTCGCGACGCTCGCCGGACCGCAGAAGCTGGCGTTGGCCTGGAACTCGTAACCCTTCTCGCCATAGAGCGCCGCGACGGGCAATCGCCACGCCGCGCGCAGCAGAGTGGGATCCTGGAACGAGGCCTGCTGCTCGATGCTCGTGACAGCGGCGCATTCGTCACCATCGACCAGCAACGGCCCGATGCGGACCGCGCCGAGCGCGAGCATCGCCACCAGCGCCGCCGCCAGCGCGAGACGCAGCCGTCGCCAGGAGCGCGGACCCGGACGCGCGGACGAGGCGATGGACGCCGGATCGGTACCCAACCGCGTCGACATCTTCAGACTTCCCGGCCACAGAGCTTGAATGCGCCCGTCGCACATGCGGCCCGCGCGAGATCGGGCTGCTGAACCGCGTCCCTCCGTTCCGGCCCGTGCAGCGCCGCGCCGTCTTCAGCGACCGAGCACGGCCGCGCCGAGGGCATGCAGCCGCTGTTCGTCGCGGATCGTGACCAGGCGGCCCTCCACCTCGATCAGACCGTCGTTGGACATGCGGCGCAGCACGCGGCTCACAGTCTCCGGTGCGAGACGCAGGTACGAGGCGATGTCCGTGCGGGCCATCATCAGATGGAAGCAGGTGCCGGAAAGGCCGCGCTGGGACAGCCGCTCGGACACGTTCAGCAGAAACGCCGCCAGACGCTCGTCGGCGGAATAGTCGCCGGCCAGCACCAGGGCGCCGTTGATGTCCTGGCTCATGAGGCTGAAGAGCCGATGCTGCAGGGTCGGCATGCAGGCCGCCAGCATCGCCAGCTTGGGGAACGAAAAGACACAGAGCAACGCCGAATCCAGCGCGACGGCGCTGACCGGGTACCTGGCACTGTGGATCGCGCCGAAGCCGATCATCTCGCCGGGCAGGTGGAACCCGACCACCTGCTCGCGCCCGTTGCGGTCGATGCGGTAGGTCTTGACCACGCCACCGCGCACGGCCGCGACGGAATCGAAGTCGTCGCCTTCGCGAAAGATGTGCTGTCCCGCCGCATACGGGCCCTTGTGCTCGACCAGCACGTGCAGCTGGGCCAGTGCCGACTTGTCATAGCCCTGCGAGAGGCAAGCCTCGGAGAATGCGCAGGTCGAACAGAAGCGCAGCTCGTCACCGTCGTCGGCGGCCACCGGAAGAAGAGCCCGTTGCGCACCCCGATAGGGGTGCGCTGCGAGCAGCGGTATGGCGGATCGACGGTCCTGCACGGGCACTCGGGCAGCTCGGCATCGGCGTGACGGGCACCTACGATACCGGACATCGGCACTGGCGGGGATTCGGCGCACGATGCCGCGTCCGCACCCGCTCCCGGCGCGGCAGGGCCGACCGCATTTCGGTTACCGCTGCGCTCTGCCCTCGTCCCGGCCCAACTCCATGAAGAACTCGACCACGCCCGTGCTCGGCGATTCGCGTCCGTTCTCAGCGACCGCGCTCGGCCGCCGCCATGATCTCGGGAAGGTCGGTCTCGCTGCCGAGCTCGGGATGCCGTCTCAGGTCCATGCGGCGGATCGCGAAGTGCATCCACGCCAGCGCCAGCGCGACCAGGATGAACAGCAGCATGAAGCAGCTCGTCCAGACGCCGATCCAGTCGTTCAGCGCGCCGAAGGTGATCGGCAGCACGAAACCTCCCAGGCCGCCGATCAGGCCGACGATGCCGCCGACCGCGCCGACGTTGTTCGGATAGTAGACCGGGATGTGCTTGTAGACCGCGGCCTTGCCCAGCGACATGAAGAAGCCCAGCACGAACACCAGCACCGTGAACGGCACGAGACCCATGGCCAGGGTGAACTGCTTCGGGCCGCCGATGCCGTCGACGATGTAGGTCGTGGGTGGATACGCCAGCAGGAAAGTGCAGATCACCGACACACTGAAAGTCCAGTACATGACCTTGCGCGCGCCGATGCGGTCGGACAGCCACCCGCCCACGATCCGGAACAGGCTCGCCGGGATCGAGTAGAAAGCGGCGATCACGCCGGCCGTGGCGATGTCCATCTTGTATGCACCGACGAGGTAGCGGGGCAGCCACAGCGACAGGGCGACGAAGGCGCCGAAGACGAAGAAGTAGTACAGCGAGAAGCGCCAGACCTGCTGGTTGCGCAGCGGCGCGAGCTGCTTCGCGAACGACTCGGGCTTCACGCCGCTGGCACGCCGCCGCGCCAGCTCCGGATCGTCCTTGGTCACCAGGAAATAGATCACGGCCGTCACTGCCAGCACCGCGGCCCAGATCTTCGCGACCGCATGCCAGCCGTAAGCCACCATGACCAGCGGAGCGGCCAGCTTGGTGACCGCGGCACCGACGTTGCCGGCACCGAAGATGCCGAGCACCGTGCCCTGCTTCTGTTCCGGGAACCACTTCGAGACGTAGGCGATGCCGACCGCGAACGAGCCGCCCGCGATGCCGACCAGCAGCGCCGCGAGCAGATAGCCCTGGTAGCTCGTCATCGTGGTCAGGAACCAGGTCGCGAGCGCTGCCGACAGCATCACCGCCGTGAACACGATCCGGCCGCCGATCTGGTCGGTCCAGATCCCGAGCGCGAGACGGATCAGCGAGCCGCTGAGGATCGGCGTCGCGACCAGCAGGCCGAACTGCGTGTCGTTGAGGCCCAGGTCCTTCTTGATCTGCAGGCCGATGATCGAAAAGATCGTCCAGACGGCAAAGCAGATGGTGAAGGCAAAAGTGCTCGCCCACAGGGCGCGCTGCTGCCCCGCCGGGGCGGTGGGCTGTTGCATGACGGATCTCCTTGCGGGTTTCTTGCTGTTCCGCCGTCGACGGCTAGACGTCCTGCGCGGGCATCTCCATGCCTTCGACGGGGTAGCGCTCGGCGAGACGCGACAGATAGTCGTGCACCGCGGTCTGCTGCGCCTGGGTCTCGAGGTAGGCGCGGACCCTCGGCGCCGCCTGCTCGTAGGACAGCATCGCGCCGCGTTCGACGGCATCGACGCGGACCACGTGATGTCCGTAGCGAGTTTCGAGGGTGAGCCCCGGCAACCCCGGCGTGAGCCGGAACAGCTGGCGCTCGAATTCGGGCGTGGTCTGTCCCGGCTCGATCCAGCCCAGGTCGCCGCCGTCTTCGCGGGACGGGCAGGCCGAGTGCTGCATGGCGAAGGCTTCGAAGCGTCCCGGCTCGCGCCGCAGCTGCGCGATCAGCTCCTCGCCGAGCAGCCGCGCGCTCTCCCGCCCGGCTGCGTCCGCGGGCGCGCAGGCGAGCAGGATGTGCCGCGCGCGGACCCGGTCCGGCGAGCGCAGGCGCTCGGCGTTGCGCGCGAACCATTCCCGGCAACTCGGCTCGTCGACGGCCCTGGGCTCGACCTCGCGCTCGAGCAGCACCCGTGCGCAGGCCTCCTCGGCGGTCTCGCCCTCCTCGGCCAGATCCTGCGCCGATATCCCGAGCCTTTCGGCCTCGAGGCGGATCAGCTCGCGCACGACCAGAGCGCGGACGGCGGCCGCGCGCGCGGCATGAGGATCCGCGTCGCGATGATGCTGCATCTCGCGCGCGATCTCGGCCTCGCTGATCGGCGCACCGGCGACGCACACCAGCACCGGCGCGGGCACGGGCGCCGCTTCGGCGGCTGCGCCTTGGCCGATGGACAGTGGCGCACCGGCCGCCGCGCGCGTCGCATCGGAAAGCGCACCTTCGTCCATGACCAGCGGTCTGACATGTGCCTCCATGACGTCACCGCCTGCTGTAGTCGAGCGCAGCCTGGCGGCGACGTACCACCTGGTAGGGGCGCCGCAGATAGCCGAGCGGGATCGACCAGACGTGCACCAGGCGGGTGAACGGGAATATCAGCAGCAGCGTCAGCCCGAGCGCCACGTGCGCCTTGTAGATCCAGTGCGCGTCCCAGATGTACTCCGCTGCGCCGGGCCTGAGCGTGACGATCGCCTGCGCCCAGTTGGCCAGCCTGACCATCTGGCCGCCATCCATGTGTCCGCTGGAGACGCCAATCGAGATCATGCCGAGGATCAGCTGTGCGTACAGCAGCCACAGCACCAGCATGTCGCGCCGCGAGCCCGTGGCGCGTACCCGCCGGTCGAACAGACGACGCAGGATCAGGATCGTCAGGCCGACGAAGCACAGCACGCCGAAGACGCCGCCGATACCCATCGCCATGGCCTGCTTCTGGCTGGACGTGATGAAGCGCTCATACAAGGCATGCGGCGTCAGCAGGCCGACGAAATGCCCGAGCAGGATCGCGATGACGCCGACGTGGAACAGGTTGCTGCCGAGCCGCAGCGACCAGCCGCCCGAGAGCAGCTGGCTCGATCCGGTGCGCCAGGTGTAGGCATCGTGGTCGAAGCGCATCCACGAGCCGACCGCGAACACCGCCAGGGCGATGTAGGGATAGATCTGGAATACGAGAACGTCCAGCAGGGTCATGTCCGGGTCTCCTTGCTCGCGGCGGCGGTGCCCGAGGGCAGCCGGCGCGGCGGCTTGCAGTCCTTGGCCGGGGCGTCGGCCCCGAACCTCACGGCCTCTTCTTCCCAGAGGCGGTCCATGGATTCGGCCGTGTCGTCGCGCTCCTCGTCGGCCACGCGCCGGCGCACCAGCTCCAGATTCGATCTGGCGGCACCGATCTCGACGAGCATCTCGAACAGCGGGGCTTGCGGGCTGCCGCGCTCGCCGGCGCGCACGGCCAGCAGCTCGAGGATGTGCGCCACGTGGCTCAGCCAGTCGCGCACTTCGTCCGGCGGCCGCGTCGAGAGGTACTCGAGGACCACGGGCAGGTAGTCCGGCAGCTCGCGGGTCGCGAGCTCGAAGCCGTTGCGCTGATAGGTCTCCAGCAGGTCGACCATCGCCTGGCCGCGATCGCGCGACTCGCCGTGGATGTGCTCGAACAGCAGCAGGCTCATCGCGCGGCCGCGGTCGAAGCAGCCGAGCCAACGCTCCTGGGCGTCCATGACGTCGTCGCCGGTCAGCGCTTCGACGAAGGCGAGGAGCTGCTGCCGTCGCGGCGCCGGCAGGTCCGCCTCGCGGGCCGCCTGCAGCAGCTCCTCGCGATGCGTCCACAGCTCCGGCCGCGGGTAGTCGAGCAGCGCGCCGATCAGCCGCAGCAGCTTCATGCGCGTTCCCTCTCGACGTCCTGGCGTGCCGGACTGACCTTGTAGGTGGTCGTCGGGCGGCCGCCGAACAGCGCCTCGGCCGGCGAGGCGGGCGTGCAGCCGTTGCCGAAGGTGAAGCCGCAGCCGCCGCGCTCGCCGAAGGCGTCGTTGGCGTACTCGCGATGTCCGCTCGGCACGACGAAGCGGTCCTCGTAGTTGGCGATCGCGAGATAGCGGTACATCTCCTGGGCCTGCGCACGGCTGAGCCCGACCTGGTCGAGCACGGCCTGATCCTCGACGCCGTCGACGTTCATCGCGCGGCGCCAGGCGCGCATCGCCAGCATGCGCTCCATCGCGCGGATCACCGGCGCTTCGTCGCCCGCCGTGAGCAGATTGGCGAGATAGCGCACGGGGATGCGCAGCGAGCGCACGTCCGGGATCTCGCCGGTCATGCCGACCTTGCCGGCATCCGCGGCCGACTGCACCGGCGACAGCGGCGGCACGTACCAGACCATCGGCAGCGTGCGGTACTCGGGATGCAGCGGCAGCGCGAGCTTCCAGTCGATCGCGAGCTTGTAGACGGGCGAGGCCCGCGCGGCCTCCAGCCAGTTCTCGGGAATGCCTTCGGCCCGCGCCGCGGCGATGACCTGCGGGTCCGCGGGATCGAGGAAGATGTCGACGTGCGCCTGGTAGAGGTTCTTCTCCTCCGGCACCGACGCCGCCTCCTGGATCCGGTCGGCGTCGTAGAGCATGACGCCGAGGTAGCGGATCCTGCCGACACAGGTCTCGGAGCAGACGGTCGGTTCGCCCATCTCGATGCGTGGGTAGCAGAAGATGCACTTCTCCGACTTGCCGCTCTTCCAGTTGTAGTAGATCTTCTTGTAGGGGCAGCCGGAGACGCACATGCGCCAGCCGCGGCACTTGTCCTGGTCGATGAGGACGATGCCGTCCTCCTCGCGCTTGTAGATCGCGCCGCTCGGGCAGGAGGCCACGCAGGCGGGATTGAGGCAGTGCTCGCACAGCCGCGGCAGGTACATCAGGAAGGTCTTTTCGAAGGCGCCGTAGATCTCGTGCTGCACGCCTTCGAAGTTGTAGTCCCTGGCACGCTTCGCGAACTCGGTGCCGAGCAGTTCTTCCCAGTTCGGACCCCAGTGGATCTTCTGCATGCGCTCGCCGGTCAGCAGCGAACGCGGGCGCGCGACGGGCTGGTGCTGGCCCTCCGGCGCCTGGTGCAGGTTCTGGTAGTCGAAGTCGAACGGCTCGTAGTAGTCGTCGATCTGCGGCAGATCGGGGTTGGCGAAGATCTTGGCCAGCAGGCGGAAGCGCCCGCCGGCCTTCAGCGTGAGCTTGCCCGCGGAGCTGCGCACCCAGCCGCCATTCCACTTGCGCTGGTTCTCCCACTCCTTCGGATAGCCCACGCCAGGTTTGGTCTCGACGTTGTTGAACCAGGCATATTCCACGCCCTCGCGCGAGGTCCAGACGTTCTTGCAGGTGATCGAGCAGACGTGGCAGCCGATGCACTTGTCGAGGTTCAGCACCATCGCGATCTGTGCCCGGACTTTCATCGCACGGCCTCCTTGTGCTGGATGCTGGGTGGCTCGCCGTCGAGCCAGTCCACGGTCTGCATGCGGCGCACGATCACGAACTCGTCGCGGTTCGTGCCGGTCGTGCCGTAATAGTTGAACCCGTAGGCGAGTTGCGCGTAGCCACCGATCATGTGCGTCGGTTTGACCACGATACGGGTCACGGAGTTGTGGATGCCACCGCGTGTGCCGGTCACCTCGGAACCGGGCACGTTGAGGATGCGCTCCTGCGCGTGGTACATCATCGCCATGCCCGGCATCACGCGCTGACTGACGACGGCACGCGCCGCGATCGCGCCGTTGACGTTGAACAGCTCGATCCAGTCGTTGTCGGCGATGTCGGCCGCGCGCGCATCGTCCTCCGAGATCCAGACGATCGGGCCGCCGCGCGACAGCGTCTGCATCAACAGGTTGTCGCTGTAGGTGCTGTGGATGCCCCACTTCTGGTGCGGGGTGATCCAGTTGAGCACGATCTCCTTGTTGCCGTTGGGGCGCTTGCCGAGCATCGGGCCGATGGTCTTGGTGTCGACCGGCGGCCGGTAGCCCATGAAGCCCTCGCCGAAGGCCCGCATCCAGTCGTGGTCCTGGTAGAACTGCTGGCGCCCGGTCAGCGTGCGCCACGGGATCAGCTCGTGCACGTTGGTGTAGCCGGCGTTGTAGCTGACGTGCTCGTCTTCGAGGCCCGACCAGACCGGCGAGGAGATGATCTTGCGCGGCTGCGCCTGCACGTCGCGGAAGCGGATGGCCTCGTGCTCCTTGCCCTCGGCCAGATGCGTGTGGCTGCGGCCGGTGAACTGCCCCAGCGCCTCCCAGGCCTTCACCGCGACGTGACCGTTGGTCTCGGGCGCGAGGTGCAGGATCACTTCGGCGGCGTCGATCGCCGTCTCGATCCGTGGCCGGCCGTGGCTGACGCCGGGCTCCGTCACCGTCTGGTTGAGCTGGCCGAGGAAACCGATTTCGTCCTGAGTGTTCCAGACCAGGCCCTTGCCCCAGTTGCCGAGCTTGTCGAGCAGCGGGCCGAGCGAAGTGAACTTGCGGTAGAGATTCGGATAGTCGCGCTCGACCACGACCATGCCGGGCAGGGTCTTGCCGGGAATGGGCTCGCACTCGCCCTTTTTCCAGTCCATGGAGCCGAAAGGCATGGCCAGCTCGCCGGGCGAGTCGTGCAGCGTCGGCACGAGCACCAGGTCCTTTTCCACGCCGATCACGCCCGGTGCGAGCTCGCTGACGCGGCGCGCCAGCCCCTTGAAGATGTCCCAGTCGCTGCGCGCTTCCCAGGCCGGATCCACCGCCTTCGACAGCGGATGGATGAACGGATGCATGTCGGAGGTGTTGAGGTCGTTCTTCTCGTACCAGGTCGCGGTCGGCAGCACGATGTCGGAATAGAGCGCCGTGGTGCACATGCGGAAGTCGAGCGTGACCAGCAGGTCGAGCTTGCCCTCGGGCGCCGGGTCGCGCCAGGTGATTTCCTCGGGCTTCGCCATGCCGCGCTCGCCGAGGTCCTTGCCCTGCAGGCCGTGGCGCGTGCCGAGCAGATGCCTGAGCATGTACTCGTGGCCCTTGCCGGAGCTGCCGAGCAGGTTGCTGCGCCAGATGAACAGGTTGCGCGGGAAGTTCTGCGGCGCATCCGGATCGGCGAACGCGAAGTCGAGGCCGCCCGACTTCAGCTGCTCGACGGCGTAGTCGATCGGCGCCTTGCCCGCGTGCTCGGCCGCGCGCACCACGTCCATGGGATTGGCGTTGAGCTGCGGCGCCGAGGGCAGCCAGCCCATGCGCACCGCTCGCAGGTTGAAGTCCGCGAGCGTGCCGCGGTACTTCGCCGGGTCGGCGAGCGGCGAGAGGATCTCCTCGACGCCGAGCTTCTCGTAGCGCCACTGGTCGGAGTTGAAGTACCAGAAGCTGGTGCCGTTCATCTGCCGCGGCGGCCGGCTCCAGTCGAGCGCGAACGCGAGCGGCAGCCAGCCCGACTGCGGCCGCAGCTTCTCCTGGCCGACATAGTGCGCCCAGCCACCGCCGGTCTGGCCCACACAGCCGCACATCACGAGCAGGTTGATGAGCCCGCGATAGTTCATGTCGTTGTGGTACCAGTGATTCATCGCCGCGCCGACGATGATCATGGAGCGACCGCGGGTCTTGTCGGCAGTGCGCGCGAACTCGCGGGCGATGCGGATGACCTGCGCGCGCGGCACGCCGGTGATGCGCTCCTGCCAGGCCGGCGTGCCCGGTACGTCGTCGTCGAAGCTCGCAGCGACGTTGGCGCCGCCGAAGCCGCGATCCACGCCGTACTGCGCGAGCAGCAGGTCGTAGACGGTGGCCACCTGCCACCGCCTGCCGTCGGCGAGCGTCAGCGTCCTGACGGGGACGTTGCGCTCGAGGATGTCCGGATGCGCGCTGGCAGCCCACTTCTCGTGCTCGATGCCGCCGAAGTAGGGATAGGACACGGCGGCGATGGCGTCGTGGTCGTCCGCGAGCGAGAGCCGCAGCCGCGTCTCCTGCCCCTCGCTGCTCTTCTCCTCGATGTTCCACTTGCCCTGCTCGCCCCAGCGGAAGCCGATGGACCCATTGGGCACCACGACCGCGCCCGAGCGCTCGTCGATGCCGAGCGTCTTCCACTCCGGATTGTTGCCCTCGCCCATGCCGCCGAGGTCGCTGGCACGCAGGAAGCGCTCGGGCACCAGGCGCCCGTCGTCGCGGCGCTCCAGGCGCACCAGCAGCGGCATGTCGGAATACTGCCGGCAGTAGTCGGTGAAGTACTGCGACGGCCGCTCGACGTGGTACTCCTTGAGGATCACGTGGCCGAAAGCAAAGGCGAGCGCCGCGTCCGTGCCCTGCTTGGGATGCAGCCAGACGTCGCAGAGCTTGGCGACCTCGGAGTAGTCGGGCGTGATCGCCACGGTCTTGGTGCCGTTGTAGCGCGCCTCGGTGAAGAAGTGCGCATCGGGCGTGCGCGTCTGCGGGACGTTCGAGCCCCAGGCGATGAGGTAGCGGCTGTTGTACCAGTCGGCCGATTCCGGCACGTCGGTCTGCTCGCCCCAGACCTGCGGCGAGGCCGGCGGCAGATCGCAATACCAGTCGTAGAAGCTCAGGCAGGCGCCGCCGAGCAGCGACAGATAGCGCGCGCCGGCCGCATAGCTGACCATCGACATCGCGGGGATCGGCGAGAAGCCGATGACGCGATCCGGTCCCCAGCGCCTGACCGTGTAGAGGTTCGAGGCCGCGATCAGCTCGTTGACCTCGTCCCAGCTCACGCGCACGAAGCCACCCATGCCGCGCTTCGACTTGTAACTGCGGGCCTTGGCGGCATCCTCGACGATGCTCGCCCAGGCATCGACCGGCGACTTGTCGCGACGGGCCTCGCGCCACAGGCGCAACAGCGCGCTGCGCATCAACGGGTATTTCACGCGATTGGCGCTGTACAGATACCACGAATAGCTGGCGCCGCGCGGACAGCCGCGCGGTTCGTGGTTGGGCAGGTCGGGCCGCGTGCGCGGATAGTCCGTCTGCTGCATCTCCCAGGTGACCAGGCCGTTCTTGACGAACACCTTCCAGCTGCAGGAGCCGGTGCAGTTCACGCCGTGCGTCGAACGCACGATCTTGTCGTACTGCCAGCGCTGGCGGTAACCATCCTCCCAGCTGCGATCCTGGGTGCGCGTGACGCCGTGTCCCGCAGCAAAGGTCTCGGGCGCCTGCTTCAGGAAGTGGAGTCGATCGAGGAAGTTGCTCATGGTGTTCGCTGTCGGTTTGAGTCCATTGCGTCGAAAGTCTCGTATACGCCGATTGCGCCGTCCGTGCGCCCGGCCGCCCGGCCGCCGTCAGCAACGCACTTCGGCGCCCTTGCGGTAGTACCACCACCAGGTGATTGCGAGGCAGCTCAGGTAGAAGGCCACGAAGCCGTACAGCGCCGCCTGCGGTCCGCCGGTGAGCGCGATCGAGGAACCATAGCCCTTGGGGATGAAGAAGCCGCCGTAGGCGCCGATCGCCGAGCTGAATCCCACGACCGCCGCCGACTCGATGCCGGCCTGACGCAGCGCAGCGGCCTTGCCTTCGGGCGAGTCGTCGGTCGCGGCGCGCTGGTGCTGGATGCGGAAAATGACCGGGATCATGCCGAAGGTCGACGCGTTGCCGACGCCGGTGGCCACGAACAGCAGCAGGAACATCGCCAGGAACCCGCCGAAGCTGCCGCCCTGCCCGCCTTGCGGCAGGAACTGCAGCACGCCGATCACTGCCGCGATCATGACCACGAACACCCAGAAGGTCAGCACTGCGCCACCGATGCGGTCGGACAGCCAGCCGCCGACAGGCCGCGCGAGCGCACCGACCAGCGGCCCCATCCAGGCATAGGCCAGCGCATTGACCGCGGGAAACTGCGTCTTGATCAGCATCGGAAAGCCGGCGGAGAAGCCGATGAACGAGCCGAAAGTGCCGAGGTAGAGCCAGCACATCAGCCAGTTGTGCTTGCGGCGGAAGATCACCGACTGCTGGGCGAACGACGACCTGGCGGCCGTGAGATCGTTCATGCCGAACCACGCCGCCACCACGCACACCAGCAGGAACGGCACCCAGATGAAGCCCGCGTTCTGCAGCCAGAGCAGGCCACCCGGCGCCTTGGCCGTGGCCGCCACCGCCTGCGGCTCCCCGGCCATCGCGCCGAACACGCCGGCCACGATGGTCGCGGGAATCACGAACTGCGCAGCCGAGACCCCGAGGTTGCCGAGGCCAGCGTTCATGCCGAGCGCATAACCCTGGCGCGACTTGGGATAGAAAAACGAAATGTTGGACATGCTGGAGGCGAAGTTGCCGCCACCGAAGCCGCACAGCAGCGCGATCGCCACGAAGTGCCAGTAGGGTGTCGACGGCTCCTGCACCGCGAACCCCAGCCACAGGCAGGGAAGCAGCAGCGTCGCCGTGCTGATCGCCGTCCAGCGGCGTCCGCCGAAGATCGGCACGAGGAAGGAGTAGAAGATGCGCAACGTCGCGCCCGAAAGCGCCGGCAGCGCCGTCAGCCAGAACAGCTGGCCATCGGAGAAGCGGAAGCCAATGTCCTTGAGCTTGACCGCCACGGCCGAAAACATCATCCAGACGGCAAAGGCCAGCAGCAGCGCGGGGATCGAGAGCCAGAGGTTGCGTGTCGCGACCGCGCGCCCGGTGCTGCTCCAGAACTGCGGGTCTTCCGGCCGCCAGTCGTCGATCACGCCACCGGCTGGACCTGAACCTGTACCTGTACTCGAATCAACGACCGACATGTCGGGCACCATGGCAAGCAATGCAGACAGCGATGACGGGCCGGATTTTGCGCTGCATACACGCGCCTCTCCCTTGACCCGGATCAATTGAACGCGCGCTTGCGGTCCATTGGTCATTGCGGCTTACCGGCATCGAGATGCCGCCACGATCGGGGTATGCTCGGCGTGAGCCGGCTCGAGGGTCATGTCATGACGATCAGGACGTTGCTGCTATCGCCCGATACCCGCGGCAGTACGCCATTGTGGTTCGTGTTCTGGATTCCTGGCGTGCTCGTCAGCCAGGTCCTCTTCGGCCTGATCCTCTACGTCCAGAGCCATCAAGGCCACCCCTTGCTCGGGGCGTTGCTGATCGCATTCGTCCTCTACACGGCCGGCATCACCCGCGCGGTCTGGATCAACGCCGACAATGTCCGCGATCCGCGCCTGGGCGAGATCGCCCGCTTCCTGACGGTGGCCTGGGCGATCAACGCGGTGCTGGTCAGCGGCTTCCTGGCGATCAATCGCGGTCCGCTGTTCACCTGACCACTGCCGGCTGCGGTCGCGCCCGACACCACCTGTAGCCTCGGCGCTACAACACGGTTCGTGCCTCGCATCGGCCTGCGAAACCCGGCGCAGCAGCCTTGCCGTGCCTTCATCCGCCGCCGACCACGACGTGGAGGCGGCTGACTCGACACGCCCCAACCGCCTCAATACACTTGCGCGATTCGACGCAGCGCAACGCATTCCTGGCGCTCGCGCTACAACCAAGTAACTCACGGAGGGGAACATGCACCTGGTTAAATCGGCCACGGCAGTGCTCGTGGCTTGCACTCTGGTCACCACCTTGGCGCAGGCGCAACAGATCGAGGCGGCCTCGGCGATCGTCTCGCGCGATGTCGCCAGTCAGGTCGCCGCCTTCAACTACCGCGAAGGCCCCAAGTCCCACCTGCTGCTGACCGGCACGCCCATGACCCCGTTGGCCGCCGGCGACGCGGAAGTGGAGTTCCAGAAGGGGCGGTCGGCCATCGAGGTGTCGGTGCGCAAGCTGCCGCCAGTGGCCACGCTCGGGTCGTACACGACCTATCTGCTCTGGGCGGTCCGCGTCGACGGTCGCGCGGAGAACCTGGGCGCCATCGTCCCGGACTCGCGCGGCTCCGGAAAACTCAAGACCTCGTTTGCCGGCTCGGAATTCGCCTTGATCGTGACGGCTGAACCGCACTTCGCAGTCAGCGCGCCGAGCACCGCCATCGTGTTGTTCAATGTGGCGAAGAACGTCAAGGGCACGGAGACCCGGATCACGACGCTCGCCGAGCGTGCCGACTACAGCAACCTCGCCAAGATCGCGATCGACGCGCGCAAGGCGCCCGCGAGCCTGGTCGGCGCGCGCTATGCCGTGGCGATCGCGGCGGCCGCAGGTGCCGAGAAGTACGCCGCGGCGGCCTTTGCCGAGGCACGCGACAAGCTGGCCGAAGCCGAAACCGCACAGGCGAGCAAGAAGTCCTCGGAGCGCAAGAAGGTGCCGTTGCTGGCCCGCGCCGCAACGCAGGCCGGCGAGGGCGCGCGTCGCGCCGGCATGGCCGGCACGGCGGCGGCCGATGCGGAAGCCAAGCGCGCCGCGGCCGTGGCGGACGCCGAAGCGGCGGCGAAGCAGCGGGCGGACGCCGAGAGCGCGCGGGCCGCCGAGCGGGCGGCGGTGGCGGCAGCGGCCGAGCGCGAGAGTGCGGTGGAGCGCGCCAGGCAGCAGGCCCGCGCCGAAATCCGCGCGCGCCTCAACAGCGCCTTGCCGACACGCGAGACCGAGCGCGGTCTGGTGTCGGAGATCGGCGGCGTGCAGTTCGCCACCGGTACGGCGACGCTCGGCGCGCCGGGGCGCGAGAGCCTGGCGACGTTCGCCGGTGTCGTCGCGTCCTATCCGGGGCTGCGCATCAAGGTCGAGGGCCACACCGACAATGTCGGCAGCGAGGCAATCAACCGCGAGCTGTCGCTCAAGCGCGCGATCGCCGTGCGGGATTTCCTCATCGGCAAGGGCATCGCCGCGTCGTCGATCGACGTCGATGGCCTCGGTGCCTCGATGCCCATCGGCGATAACGCCACGGCCGACGGGCGTGCGCGCAATCGCCGTGTCGAGCTGGTGATCTCGGGCGGGCCGCTCGAGAAGTAACCCGGGCCGGTAGGGGGAACCGCGCTCAGCCGCCGATCGATGCAAGGTGCGGCGTGAGCCCGGTTTCGCCCCGGTGCAGGCCGTGTCCCTGCGCCTTGATGCCAAGCTGCCGCGTCAACGTGGCGCGCAGCAGCTCCTGCTGCGCATCCTGCTGCAGCAGCGGCCGCAGCGGGATGCCGACATTGCCGAACAGGCACAGGCGCAGGTCGCCGCCGGATGTCACCCGCAGCCGGTTGCAGCCGGCACAGAAGTCGCGCGAGTACGGCGCGATGATGCCGACGCGACCTGCGTAGTCCGGATGCGCGTATTCGCGCGCCGGGCCGGCCTCCGGCGCCCGCGGCTGCGGCGTCCAGCCCGCTGCCCGCAGCTCGTCCTCGAGCGCCGCGGCACGCCGATGATGCGCGGCGAAATAGCTGCGATTGTCGCCGGTCTCCATCAGCTCGATGAACCTCACGGCCAGCGGCCGTGTGCGCAGGTACTCCAGCCAGCGCGGCAGCTCGGCATCGTTGAGTCCGCGCAGCAGCACCGCATTGAGCTTGACGCTGCGCAGCCCGAGACCGAGCGCTGCTTCGATGCCCTCGAGCAACGCCGGCAGGTCGTCGCGACCGGTGATGCGCGCGAAGCGCTCGCGGTGCAGCGAATCGACGCTGACATTGAGCGCGGTCAGGCCCGCGGCGTGCCAGTCGCGCAGCCGCTTGTGCAGCAGGCAGCCGTTGGTGGTCAGTGCGACGGTCTGCACGCCCGGAGTCGCGGCGGCCACGGCGATGACGTCGGTGAGATCGCGGCGCAGGCTCGGCTCGCCACCGGTCAGGCGCAGCTTGCGCATGCCGAGCTCGGCGAACGCCCGCAGCAGACGCCCGATTTCATCGAGCTGCAGGTCACGCGGCCGGCCGGGGCGGGCGTGATAGCCCTGCGGCAGGCAGTAGCTGCAACGGTAGTTGCACGCTTCGAGCAGCGACAGCCGCAGATAGGGAAAAGTGCGACCGAACCGGTCGGCGAGGACACTCATGCGCTCTCCTTTCCAAGCACGGGAGGCGATGGCGTTTCCACCATGGCCCGGCGGCCTCCTGGCCGCGGCCTGCCGGCCATGCCCCATGGAGGGCGAAGGCTGGCGGGCTTCGGAGCGTCACCCCGGGGGCGGTGACGGCGCCATTCTAGCGCGCCACGAAACCGGCGGTCGAGACGAACGCCGTACCTCAGACGTCCTTGAGGGAGCGCTGCAACGGACGCCGCAGCGATGTGCCGCGACTGCGGACGCTCCTGACTCGGCCACTGGCACTACGGGCGATGTGAGTCGACAGCGCACGGAATTCGCGCTGTGCAATCGCCTCGGCCGCCGCCTCGGCGCGGCGATAGCATTCGATCAGGGCCTGCCCGAGGTCGGTGAGCCGCGCGCCGCCGCCGTGCGCCCCGCCAGTGGACGTGACGACCACCGGCGCGTCGAAAGCCCGGTTGAGATCGTCAAGCAGCAACCAGCCGCGCCGATAGCTCAGGCCCAGCTCGCGTGCCGCCTGCGACAGGGAACCACAGGCCTCGATGCGCTCCAGCAGGGCGATCTTGCCGGGCCCGATCGAGGGTCCGGCGGTGAAGTCGATGCGGATGCGGGTGTGGATCAGGTCGGGCTTGTCCATGCGCCCATTCTAGGTCCCGGGCGCGTCGGTGGTATGGGCGCATCGGCCGCCGCTGCGTGACGCATACCTCCAGACGGCCAGATATGCCATCACCCGCACCGGACATTCGACCCCCGCTGCGCTATATTGTCTTGAATATAACGAACCCGGATCCGTCGTCACGATGAGTACCGCCATGGCTATCCCGCGCCCGCTGCTGCTGTCCCTGCTGCTGTCCCTACTGCTGTCCCTGTCGCTGATCGCGGTGCCGCGGCACGCGCTCGCGCAGGAAGCGGAGGCACCGCTGGTGTATGCCGCGGCATCACTCACCGACGTGATGCAGCAGATCGCAGCGGACTATTCGCGCGAACGCCAGCGCAGCGTACGGCTGTCCTTCGGCAGCACCGCGACGCTCGCGCGCCAGATCGAAGCGGGCGCGCGGGCGGACCTGTTCGTCGCCGCGGACGAGGAGTGGATGGACTACGTCGAGCAGCGCGGACTGGTGCAGCCTGTCAGCCGGCTGCCGCTGCTCGGCAACGCGTTGGTGCTGATCGCACCCGCCGCGTCCACGACTCGCTTGTCGCTGCAACCCGGCGTCGATCTCGGTGCGGCACTCGGCCAGCGCGGCCGGCTGGCGCTCGCCGATCCTGCCAGTGTGCCGGCGGGCAAGTACGCCAAGGCGGCTCTGGGCTCGCTCGGTATCTGGCAGTCGATCGAGCCACGGATCGTCGCGAGCGACAACGTGCGCATGGCATTGCTGTATGTCGCGCGCGGCGAGGCGCCGCTCGGCGTGGTCTATGCGACCGACGCGAAAGCCGAGCCGCGGGTGCGCGTGGTCGCGCAGTTTGCGCACGAGTCGCATCCGCCGATCGTCTATCCAGCCGCGCTGACCACCCAGGCGCGACCCGGCGCGGCCGCGTTCCTCGACTACCTGGTCGGCAATGCCGCACGGGCGCGGTTCGAGGCGGCGGGCTTCGTCGCGCTCGCCGACCCCCGCAGGCCATCGCTCGCCTGCCGCGTCGGCGAGCGGAACATGGACACGGAAATCCGGCTGTTCCAGGGCGAGGCGCGGGCCGTCACGGCGGCGAAGTCGTCGCACGCGCCGCAGCCGCAACTCGAGCCCGGCACGCTCTGGGGGCTGGCACTGGTGCCGCAGCAGCAGCTGGAACCCGCCGCGCCACCGAGCCGCAGCCTGCTCGCCGACGGCGCCTGGGGCGGTCTGGCGCAGTTTCGCGTCGCGCAAGCCGGCCGCCATCGGATCACCATCGACGGGCCGTTCTGGGTCGATGTGATCCAGCACGGCAAGCCGCTGACCACGGTCGACTTCGGCGGACGTCAAGACTGTCCGTTGTTCCGCAAATCGGTGGAATACGATCTGCCGGCGAACGAGACACTGACGCTGCAGCTCATCGGCGCCGGCCGCAACCGGGTCCGGGTGAGCATCGTGCCGGTGACGGCGTCTCCGGCATCACCGGGCGCATCCGCCAGAGTGCCGGCGCCGCTGCCGCCGCCACGACCGGCAGCACCGTCGACGCCGTGATGCCCGCGGACGATCGGCGCACGCGCGGCGCGGTGGCGAGCGGCTCGTCCGTGCTGGTGGCGCTGGCGATCGCCGGCGCACTGCAAGCCGCACCCGGCGCTACCGGCCTGCAGGAGCTGCTGGCCGTGCGCCCGGGCGGTGCGGCGTCGATCGTCGATGCGAGCTCGCGCGCCCTGACGCGTCCGGTCGCCGGGCTCGATGCCGCGCAGAGCGCGGCATTCCGGCTCGGCGAGGCCTTCTTCAACACCGACTTCGACACTTCGACCGGCACGCGCCGCAGCGGCCTCGGGCCGTTGTACAACTCCGCGTCCTGCTCTTCCTGTCACAACGGCAGCGGCCGTGGCGCACCTGTCGATGCCAGCGGCACTACCTCGATCGCACTGGTCATGCAGTTGAGCGAGGCCGCCACCGACGGCGATGCGGCCAGCCTGCCGTCGGCGCACTTCGGCAGGGTGTTCAATCCCTTCGCGGTCGGTGAGCTCGAACCCGACGGGCATGTCCACGTGCTCTACCAGGCGCGCCCCGTGACACTGGCGGATGGCAGCGTCGTCGAGCTGCGCGTGCCGAGCTACCGGCTCGAACCGACCCGTGGCCAGGCGCCCACGGCGACGCTGCGCCGCTCGCCGCGGCTCGCGCCCGCGATCGTCGGTGCCGGA
>JADLDF010000245.1 GCA_020846815.1 Gammaproteobacteria bacterium
ACGACCTCGTCGCCCGCCGCGAGCCGGCCGAGCATCGCCTGATGCTCCTTGGCCTTCTTCTGCTGCGGCCGGATCAGCAGGAAATAGAAGATGACGATGAACAGCACCATCATCAGCAGCGGCGCAAACTGGCCGCCTGCCGGCGCGCCTGCCGCCTGGGCGTAGGCTTCGGGAATCAGTCCGTTCATGGGTCCACCCCTGTCAAAGGGCGCGAATTATGCCACAGCCCCAGGGGAAGCCTGGCGCCGGGCGAGGAATTCCCGACAGAACCCCGCCAGCGTGCCCGTTTCGATGGCCGCGCGCAGGTCCCGCATCAGGGTCAGGTAGAAGTGCAGGTTGTGGAGGGTGTTCAGCCGCGACCCGAGGATCTCGTTACAGCGGTCGAGATGGCGCAGATAGGCCCGGGAGTAGTTCCGGCAGGTGTAGCAGCCGCAGGCCGGATCGACCGGGCCGGGGTCCTTCTGATGGACGGCGTTGCGGATGTTGATGACCCCCGTCGAGGTGAACAGGTGCCCGTTCCGTGCATGCCGGGTCGGCATCACGCAGTCGAACATGTCCACGCCCCGCAGCACCGCGGCGACGATGTCCTCCGGACGCCCGACCCCCATGAGGTAGCGCGGCCGGCCGACCGGCATCGCGGGCACCAGCGCTTCGAGCACGGCGAGGCGTTCGGACTCCGGCTCGCCGACCGCGAGGCCGCCGATCGCGAGCCCCGCGACGCTGCCCGGGGCGTCGGCGTCGATCTCGAGCAGAGCCTCGAGCGAGCGCCGGCGCAGGTCCGGGTACATGCCGCCCTGGACGATGCCGAACAGCGCGCCCGGTGGCGCCGCGGCGTGGTAGTGATCGCGGCAGCGCCGTGCCCAGCGCATGGAACGCTCCATCGAGGTCTCGGCCGCTGCGTGCGTCGCCGGCCAGGCAGTGCAGTCGTCGAACATCATCGCGATGTCCGAGCCGAGCAACCGCTGCACCTGCATCGAATCCTCGGGCGTGAGGCGCACCTCGCTGCCGTCGATGGGCGAACGGAAGCGCACGCCCTCCTCCGAGATCTTGCGCAGCTTCGCGAGGCTGAACACCTGGAAGCCACCGGAATCGGTGAGGATCGGCCGCTGCCAGTGCATGAAGCGGTGCAGGCCGCCGAGCTCCGCGACCGTTGCCGCGCCGGGACGCAGCATCAGATGGAAGGTGTTGCCGAGCACGATCTGCGCGCCGAGCTGCTCCAGCTCCTCGGGGGTCATCGCCTTGACGGTGCCGTAGGTGCCGACGGGCATGAAGGCCGGAGTGTCGAAGCTGCCGTGCACGGCCTGCACGCGGCCGCGCCGCGCCGCGCCGTCGGTGGCCAGCACCTCGAAGGCGAGATTGATCATCGGGCCTCCTCGCCGCCCGCCAGCGATCGTGCCGCGGGAGCCCGGGTCAGGAACATCGCGTCACCATAGCTGAAGAAACGGTAGCGGTTCGCCACGGCGTGCCGGTAGGCGGCCAGCGTGGCGTCCCGGCCGGCGAAGGCGCAGACCAGCATGAGCAGCGTCGACTCCGGCAGGTGGAAGTTCGTCAGCAGCGCGTCGACGACGCGCCAGCGATGGCCGGGCAGGATGAAGATGTCGGTATCGCGACGCCCGGCCCGCAGCCGCCCGTCGGGGTCGGCGGCCGCTTCGAGCGTGCGCACGACCGTGGTGCCGACGGCGACGACGCGCCGGCCCGCGGCCCGCGTCGCGGCCACGGCCTCGCAGGTCGCCGCCGGGACTTCCGTGGACTCGGCATGCATGCGGTGCTGCGCCGGATCCGCGGCGCGCACCGGCTGGAAGGTGCCGGCGCCGACGTGCAGCGTCACGGTCGCGCGCCGCACGCCGCACGCGTCGAGACGCGCCAGCAGCGCCGCGTCGAAGTGCAGGCTCGCGGTCGGTGCGGCCACCGAGCCGGGCACGCGCGCGAGCAGGCTCTGGTAGCGCTCGCGGTCGTCGGCGTCGGCGGCGCGCTGGATGTAGGGCGGCAGCGGCACCTCGCCGTGCCGTTCGAGGAATTCGAGCGGCGGCCCCGGCATGCGCACGCGCCACAGGTCGTGCTCGCGCCCGAGGACCACGACCGGTCCGCCGGCGGTCTCGAGCGCGGTGCGGTCGCGCAGGCCCTTGCCGCGGCGGATCTGCACCAGAGCATCGTCGCCCCCGGTGGCGCGCTCGAGCAGCAGCTCGACCCGCCCGCCGGTCGGCTTGCGCGCCGGCAGGCGGGCCGGCACCACGCGCGTGTCGTTGAACACCAGCAGGTCGCCCGGCGCTAGCAACGACGGCAGGTCGGCGATCCGCAGGTCGCGCAGCGGCGCTCCGGCCGCCGCGTCGAGCACGAGCAGCCGCGAATCCGCGCGCGACGCCAGCGGGCGCTGGGCGATCAGCTCGGCAGGCAGGTCGAAGGCGAAGTCGGCGCGGCGCACGGGGCCGCTATGGTAGGGAAGCCGCTCCGCGCTTTCACCGCAAAATCACCGCCGGCAGCG
Source organism: Gammaproteobacteria bacterium (assembly GCA_020846815.1). The sequence continues at coordinate 2,483 of JADLDF010000245.1, forward strand.
GCGGCGCAGGCGAAAAAGGCCGCAAGCCTCTATACTCGTCGGCCGCGCCGGGATGGCGGAACTGGTAGACGCACCGGACTCAAAATCCGGCGATGGCGACATCGTGAGGGTTCGATTCCCTCTCCCGGCACCAGCACGGATCCTCGATGAACTACTGCAGCAACTGCGGCGCACCCGTCCAGATCCTGGTCCCCGAAGGCGAGCACCTGCCGCGCCACGTCTGCACGCAGTGCCGGACCATCCACTACCAGAACCCGAAGCTCGTGGTCGGTTGCGTGCCCGACTACCAGGGCCGGCTGCTGATCTGCCGGCGCGCCATCGAGCCGCGCCGCGGCTACTGGACGGTGCCGGCCGGTTTCATGGAAAACGGCGAGACGCTGCAGCAGGCCGCGGCCCGCGAATCGCAGGAAGAAGCGCTGGCGGACGTCGAGATCGGCTCGCTGCTGACCGTGGTGCACGTACTGCATGCCCACCAGGTGCATGTGTTCTTCCGCGCGCGGCTGCACTCGCTCGACTTCGGCGTCGGCCCCGAGAGCCTCGAGGTCAAGCTGATCCGGCTCGACGAGATCCCCTGGCCCGAGCTCGCGTTTCCGAGCACCGAGTTCACGCTGCGGCGCTATCTCGAGGATCTGGAGCGCAACGAAGAGCGGCATCACTTCACCGAGTTCGACCGGCGGCCGCCGTCGCGCTGAACGCGATCCGCGCCGCGGACGGCCGTGCATCCGCTCACCGCGGCCGACAGGCGCCGCCGCGCCGCGGACGTGGAAACCGCGGCAGGCGTGGCATCATAGGCCCTGCGAGACGCGACGGCCCCCTATCGCTTCCCACCCGTTCCCGAAGGATTGCCCATGACGTTCGTCGTCACCGAAAACTGCATCAAGTGCAAGTACATGGACTGCGTCGAGGTCTGCCCGGTGGACTGCTTCCACGAAGGGCCGAACTTCCTGGTGATCGATCCGGACGAATGCATCGATTGCACGCTCTGCGAGCCCGAGTGCCCTGCCGAGGCGATCTTCTCAGAGGACGAGCTGCCGGCCGGACAGGAACATTTCAAGAAGCTCAACGCCGAGCTCGCCAGATCCTGGCCCGTGATCACCGAAATGGGCGAAGCGCCGGCCGACGCCAAGGAATGGGACGGCAAGCCGGACAAGCTCAAGCTGCTCGAGCGCTGAACGCGCCGATCGCGTAATGCCCGGCCCCCGGCCCGGGCTGCGCCGCTCAGCGGCCGACCGATTGCAGGCGCTTGGCGAGCATCGCCGGCGGCACGTAGCCCGGCAGCATGTCGCCGTTGGCGAGCACGATCGCCGGCGTGCCGCGCAGGCCGATTTCCTGGCCGAGCTCGTAGTCGTGATCGACCGGTGTCGCACCGCACTTCGCCATCTTGATCGACTCGCCGCGCTTGGCGCGTGTCAGCGCGTCGTTGCGGTTCGGCGCACACCAAACCGCGACGGCCTTGTCCCAGGACTCGGTGTTCGGGCCGGAACGCGGATAGAACAGATAGCGGATGCGGATGCCGAGCTCGTTGTACTTGGCGATCTCGCTGTGCAGCTTGCGGCAGTAGCCGCAGTCGATGTCGGTGAACACCGTGATCGTGTATTTCGGATCCTTGGGCGAGAACACGACCATCTGCGACTCGGGCACCGATTTGATCAGCTCGAGTCGCACGTCGCGGCGGCGGCGCTCGCTGATGTTGGTGTCGGTCGCGATTTCGTAGAGGTCGCCCGCGAGCGCGTACTTGCCGTCGGCGGTGACGTAGACGACGTCGGAGCCACGCGCGAGCTCCCAGAGGCCGGGAATCGGCGACTGGCGAAAATCGTCGGGCTTCGTGCCGGGGATCCTCTTGACGAGGTCGGCACGTGGGTCCGGCTTGCCCGCCCCGGTCGGCGACGCAGCGGCGACGGGTGCGGAGGACGGTAATGCGGTGCCGGGCTGCTGCGCGAGCGCGAAGGCGACCAGGCCCGACCCCACGACCGGCAGCGACAGGATCGAGCGAATCCCGAGGTTCTTCATTGTTCCGTCGACCGTCCGTAGGCTCGAGCAGGCGTGACGCTGGATCGGACCGGCCGAGGCGAGGAAGGTTCGCTCGGGCTGGCACAGCGCGGCCGGATTCTAGCAGAAGCGATTCGCCGCGAACCCGCGCACGAGGTGGCGCGGCCGGTCAGCCGCGCGGATGATGCTGCCCGTGCAGCTCCTTCATGCGCTCGCGCGCGACGTGCGTGTAGATCTGCGTGGTCGAGAGGTCGCTGTGCCCGAGCAGCATCTGCACCACGCGCAGGTCGGCGCCGTGATTCAGCAGGTGCGTCGCGAAGGCGTGGCGCAGCGTGTGCGGCGACAGCTCCTTGTCGATGCTCGACTTGCGTGCATAGCGCTTGATGATGTGCCAGAAGGCCTGGCGTGTCATGCGGTCGCCGCGCCGCGTCGGGAACAGGTAGTCGGTCGTGCGGTCGAGAAGGATCTCGTTGCGCGCGCCGGTGATGAACTCCTGCAGCCAGCGCACGGCTTCCTCGCCGAGCGGGATCAGGCGCTCGCGGTTGCCCTTGCCGAGTACGCGGATCACGCCCTGGTTCAGGTTTACCTGGTTGTACTTCAGGCTGACGAGCTCCGAGACGCGCAGGCCCGTGGCGTACAGCACCTCGAGCATGGTGCGGTCGCGATGGCCCAGCGGATCGCTGACCAGCGGCGCCGACAGCAGCGACTCGACTTCCTCCTCGGACAGCGACTTCGGCAGCGAGCGGCCGATCTTCGGCATCGCGATCTGCGCCGTGGGATCGTCGCGGTTCACGCCGTCGCGGACCAGGAAGCGGAAGAAGCGACGGAACGACGAGAGCTGCCGCGCGGTCGAGCGCGGGCGCGCGCCGGCCTCGACGCGCCAGGCGATGAACTCCAGCAGGTCGCTGCGCGTGGTGCGGATGATCGGCGTGGCGCGCTCGCCCAACCAGCGCGACAGCGCAGTCAGGTCGGCTCGATAAGCCGCGAGCGTGTTCGGCGACAGGCCGCGCTCCATCCAGACGGCGTCGAGGAAGCGCAGCACGGTCGGGTCGGCGGCCTCGCTGCGGGCAGTCTTCCCGGCGGGTTCGCGCGACGGCTCGGATCGCTTGAGAACGGAACTCATTCGTTCGGGGCCTCTTGGTACCGGGCCAGTATGCGAACGCACGGTGACCCGCTGGCGTGATGACCTTCACAACGGGCCGCAGGCATTAACATAAAGAGAACTAGGTCACAGATTGCCGCTGCCTGCTCGACTATCAGGGATGGAAATGACGAATCACTCGCCCATCACGGCCACGGCAGCGGCGGCTACCGAGGAGGGCATCGCGACGCGCGCAGGTTATGCCCTCCTCGGCCTCCTGGCCTGGATTCTGTTCACGCTCTGCGCGCTCGTCGCGCTGCTGCTGGTCGTGGTCGTGCCGGGGCTGGAACGGCGCCGGCGCATCGTCCACGGCGCCGCGCGCCTGGCACTGCCGCTGATCGGCGTGCGCCTCGAAGTGCGCGGTCTGCAGAATGTGCCGACGGGGCCCAGCGTGGTCGTCGCCAACCATGCCAGCTACGTCGACGGCGTCGTCATGAAGGCGGCGCTGCCGCCGCGCTTCGCCTATGTCGTGAAGCGCGAAATGGCCTCGGTGCCGCTCGCCGGCCTGCTGCTGGAACGCATCGGCACGCAGTTCGTCGAGCGCTTCGATCGCCACAAGGGCGCGAGCGACGCGCGCCGCGTGCTGCGCAGCGCGCACGGCGGGCAGGCACTGGTGTTCTTCCCCGAGGGCACCTTCGGCAACGTCCCGGGGCTGCTGAAGTTCCATTCCGGCGCCTTCATCACCGCCGTCCGTGCCGGCTGCCCGGTCGTGCCGGCCGTGATCCACGGTTCGCGCGACGTGCTGCCGGGCTCGCGTGCGCTGCCGCGGCCGGGCCGCATCGTCGTCGAATTCCTCGCGCCGCTGATCGCCTCCGGAGACGATGCCGCGCCCGAGCTGCGCGACCGCTCGCGAGCGCTGATCCTCGCGCGTCTGGGAGAACCCGATCTCGCCGCCTGAGGTGCGCGGACACGGACGAAGGTGATGCCGGCGCGCTCCAATGGCACCGGCTCGAGGTCGGCGTCATCCAGACGAGTCACCAGAAAATTGATATAAAACAAAATATTACGGTATTTTTCTAATAGTCATTACCGCACCAGGTCGCGGGTTGTATGCAGCGCAGTACGCTTCTCGTCGCCGCTTGGCTACACTCCGCTGCATCTGAACCGAGGGAAGTCCCATGACCGAATCCGTCGTCATCGCCGCCGCCCGGCGCACTCCGATCGGCGCCT
>JADLDF010000246.1 GCA_020846815.1 Gammaproteobacteria bacterium
CCGAGGGCATGGCCTTGGTGTCCGGGTCCTGTCCGAGGTTGCCGATCAGGATGACTTTGTTGATGCCGCGCGCCATGTCGCCGCCTTTCTCTGCAGTGGGGAAGTGAGGCGTATTCTAGTCTCGCGGGCCCCATCCCGCATGGCTCATTGGCGGCGCGTTCGCCCGGATTTGGCGCGGCTCCGCCGGGTGTTCACGGCCCGCCTCGACCGGGCACAGGCCCGTCTCGACCGATCGCGCCGATAGGTCGCACCGGCGCAGCGGGTTAAGCTATCCGGCTGGTTTCCCCGCGACCCGGCGCCATGCAGTTCATCCGCATCCGCGGCGCGCGCACCCACAACCTGCGCGGCCTCGACCTCGACATCCCGCGCGACCGCCTGGTCGTGATCACCGGCCTCTCGGGCTCCGGCAAGTCCTCGCTCGCCTTCGACACACTGTACGCGGAAGGGCAGCGCCGCTACGTCGAGTCGCTGTCGGCCTATGCCCGGCAGTTCCTGTCGATGATGGACAAGCCCGACGTCGATCACATCGAAGGCCTGTCGCCGGCGATCGCGATCGAGCAGAAGGCGACCTCGCACAACCCGCGTTCGACGGTCGGCACCGTCACCGAGATCTACGACTACCTGCGCCTGCTGTTCGCGCGCGCCGGCGTGCCGCGCTGCCCGGAGCACGGCGTCGAGCTCGCCGCCCAGGCGACCAGCCAGATGGTCGACCAGGTGCTCAGGCTGCCCGAGGGCACGGCGGCGCTGCTGCTCGCGCCCCTGATCGAGGACCGCAAGGGCGAGCACGCCGAGGTGTTCGAGAATCTGCAGGCCCAGGGCTTCGTGCGCGCGCGCATCGACGGGCGCGTGCACGAGCTCGATGCGCTGCCGAAGCTCGATCCGAAGAGGAAGCACAGCATCGAGGCGGTCGTCGACCGCTTCCGCGTGCGCGCCGATGCCGCGCAGCGCCTCGCCGAGTCGTTCGAGACCGCGTTGCGGCTTTCCGAGGGCACGGCGCGGGTCCTGCCCAGCGACGCAGACGCCGGCGAGCCGATGCTGTTCTCGAACCGCCACGCCTGCCCCCGCTGCGGCTGGAGCGTGCCGCTGCTCGAACCGAAGATGTTCTCGTTCAACAACCCCGCGGGAGCCTGCCCGAGCTGCGACGGGCTGGGCTACCAGGAGTTCTTCGATCCGGCGCGTGTGGTCGCGCACCCGGCGCTGTCGCTCGCCGGCGGCGCGGTGCGCGGCTGGGACCGTCGCAACGCGCACTACTTCCAGATGATCCAGTCGCTGGCGAAGCACTTCCGCTTCGACATCGAATCGCCCTGGGAAGAGCTGCCGCAGAAGGTGCAGCGGGTGCTGCTCTACGGCAGCGGCGAGGAGGAGATCGAGTTCCGCTACCCCGAGGCCGGCAGCCGGCTCGGCAGGCGGCGCCACCGCTTCGAAGGCATCCTGCCTAACCTCGAGCGCCGCTACCGCGAAACCGAGTCCGCGACGGTGCGCGAGGAGCTCGCCAAGTATCTCGGGCTGCGCGCCTGCCCCGACTGCGAGGGCACGCGCCTGAATCGCACCGCGCGCCACGTGTTCGTCGGCGATCGCGCCCTGCCCTCGCTGACGCGGCTGCCGGTGGCGCGCGCGCTCGAGTTCTTCGGCGGACTCGAGGTCGCGGGCTGGCGCGGCGAGGTCGCGGCGCGCATCGTCAAGGAGGTCGCCGACCGCCTGCGCTTCCTGGTCGACGTCGGCCTCGACTATCTCGCGCTCGACCGCAGCGCCGATACGCTCTCGGGCGGCGAAGCACAGCGCATCCGCCTCGCCAGCCAGATCGGCTCGGGGCTGACCGGCGTCATGTACATCCTCGACGAGCCGTCGATCGGCCTGCACCAGCGCGACAACGCGCGGCTGCTCGCGACGCTGCGGCGTCTGCGCGACCTCGGCAACACCGTGCTGGTCGTCGAGCACGACGAGGACGCGATCCGCGCCGCCGACCACGTCATCGACCTCGGCCCCGGCGCCGGCGTGCACGGCGGCCGGCTGGTCGCCCAGGGCACGCCGCGCGAAGTCGAAGCCGCACCGGCCTCGCTGACCGGCCAGTACCTCAGCGGCCGCAAGCGCATCGCCGTGCCGCCGCTGCGCGTGCCGCGACAGAAGAACATGGCCTTGAAGATCGTCGGCGCGCGCGGCAACAACCTCCAGGACGTGACGGTCGAGATCCCGCTGCGGCTCATGACCTGCGTCACCGGCGTCTCGGGCTCAGGGAAAAGCACGCTGGTCAACGACACGCTGTTCCGCCACGTCGCGACCCACCTGAACGGCGCCGCCCCCGACGGCGCGCCCTGCGAGCGCATCGAGGGCCTCGGCCACGTCGATCGCGTCATCGAGATCGACCAGAGCCCCATCGGCCGCACGCCACGCTCGAACCCTGCCACCTACACCGGGCTCTTCACGGGGCTGCGCGAGATCTTCGCCCAGGTGCCCGAGGCCCGCAGCCGCGGCTACGACGCCGGCCGCTTCAGCTTCAACGTCAAGGGCGGCCGCTGCGAGGCCTGCCAGGGCGACGGCGTCATCAAGGTGGAGATGCACTTCCTGCCCGACGTCTACGTGCCCTGCGACGTCTGCAAGGGCCAGCGCTACAACCGCGAGACGCTGGAGATCCGCTACCGTGGCAGGAACATCCACGAAGTGCTGGACATGACGGTCGAGGACGGCCTGCGCTTCTTCCAGGCGCTGCCGGCGGCACAGCCGAAGCTGCAGACCCTGCTCGATGTCGGCCTCGGCTATCTCAAGCTCGGCCAGAATGCGACCACGCTCTCGGGCGGCGAGGCGCAGCGCGTCAAGCTCGCCAAGGAGCTCGCCAAGCGCGCGACCGGGCGCACGCTCTACATCCTCGACGAGCCGACCACGGGCCTGCACTTCCACGACGTCGCACAGCTGCTCGCAGTGCTGCACCGCCTGCGCGACGAGGGCAACACCATCGTCGTCATCGAGCACAACCTCGACGTGATCAAGACGGCCGACTGGATCATCGACCTCGGACCGGAAGGCGGCGAAGGCGGCGGCCGGGTCGTGGCCTGCGGCACGCCCGAACAGGTCGCGACGCAGCCCGGCTCGTACACCGGCCACTACCTCGCGCCGCTGCTGCGGCGCAGCGCCTGAGCGGAGACCGCGTCCTCACGCTCCGCGCTCCGCCCCGACGCTCGGCTGCAACGCTGCGCCCCGAGGTTTCGCCCGCCTCGACACACACGCCGCTCCGACACGTATGCCGCTGCGATGTGCGGCAACGCGCAGGTGCGCACCTCCTCGCCGCCCCGGCTCTTGCGTGCCGCCGAAAATCGCTTCCATGCCCGCGAGCTGCGGCGGGCACGGAAGCGGCGGCGGATCAGCGCGGCGGCGGCGGTACCTTGAGGCGCGCCATGAGGTCGTTGGCGCGGCGGCGCGCGGCGTTCGCCTTGCTGGCCGCCTCGGTGAAGTGGCCCGCGGCGAAGTCCTCCTGTGCCGCGGTCCAGCTCTTCGACAGCTCGTCGTAGCCCTGGCGCGAGTAGTCGAGGTTCGCCTGGTCGATGCCCTCGGGCAGCTGCTTCATCTTGCCGAGCGAATCGAGCCGCGCCTTCAGCGCCGTGCTCATCTGCGGCAACTCCTCGGCGAGCCTCGGCCACATGTCCTTCGCCTCGGCCACGGCCGCCTCGGCGCTCGCCTTGCGCTCCGCGACCGTGGCCTTGAGCTCGTTGACCTGGTTCGTGAGCACCGGCGCCGCGGTCAGCACATCGGCGAACTTCTGGCCCGCGAGCTGCTTCTGCAGCCGCGCGAACGCCTCATCGACGGCCTGCAGCTGTTCCGGCGCGTACTGTGCGGCTTCGTCCCTGACCGCAGCGATCGCCGCCTGTGCCGACTCGACGGCCCTGGTCGCCGGCTCCTGCTGGCTGCCGCAGCCGGCCAGCACGAGGCCCGCTGCAATGGTCGCGACCCACCTGGATCGGATAGACATGGATATCTCCCTCTCTTGGTTGTAATGGGCGGCCGGCACCACCCTTCGGGCGGCGGGCCGGCCCGTCCCGAGCATAGCCCAGGCGCCCGCATACCGGGTTCGGAAGCTGCGGCTGCGGCCCGCGGCCGCGGCGATCTGGCAAGGTCCGTGGCCCACCCCGCAGGAGTCCGCCCATGCCGGTACGCACACCGCTCATCGATCGCCGCCGCTTCCTCGCTGCCGGCGCCGCCGCGGCGGGCCTGGTCACGGGCGGCACGCTCGCCGCCGCGGCCACGAAGACCCCACGCACGGCCGCCTCACGCGGCTCGCGGCCGAGGACCGGCAGCGACGCCGGGGACACCGACGTGCTGGTCATCGGTGCCGGCCTCTCGGGACTGCACGCGGCGCTGCTGCTCGAGGAAAACGGCGCACGCGTCCAGGTCATCGAGGCCCGCCCGCGGACCGGTGGCCGGGTCTGGACGCTGTTCGACCTGCCGGGGCACCCGGAAGTCGGCGGCGACTCCTTCGGGGGCGCCTACGGTCGCGTGCTCGACCGCGTGCGCAAACTCGAGCTGCCGCTGCTCGACTCTTCACCGCGGCGCGCGCTGTCCCCCGGGCTCGACCTGGTGCTCGGCGGCGAGCGGATCACCCCCGAACGCTGGCGCGACCATCCGCGCAATCCCTTCACGGGCCCGCTGCGCGAGCGCATGCCCTGGGAGGTCGCCGG
>JADLDF010000247.1 GCA_020846815.1 Gammaproteobacteria bacterium
CTGCATCCGGCTGTTCCCGGAAGACGTCGAGTCGATCTACGAGATGGTGCAGGTCGGCGAGAAGGTCACGGTGGTCAACCAGCCGTTCGTCTTCGGCTGGCACGAGGAGCAGCTCTCCCTGCAGGCCTACGACGTGCTCGAGGACGATCCGCGCGACTGGCAGAAGGCGCAGAAGAAGCTGCTCTCGCGTTCGCTGGCGCAGCGCATCCAGGCGCAGCTCAAGTCGCGCGCCGAGGCGATCAACTGGGAAGCGGTCTCCCGGCTCGCGCACGATCCGCGCGGCATCCCCGTCTCGATCTCCGCGGCCGATGCGTCGGTCGAGCAGGTGCTCGCGGCGGCCCCACGGGTGCAGAACCGCGTGCCCGCCGGGGCCACCTGGGACGGCCGGTCGAACCTGCCCATGGACGAGCAGAGCTTCCAGCAGCTGCTCTCCGACAGTGATCCCGAGGCGCCGGCGAGCTCGCCGGCGCGCGGCGCTCCGCCGCGTACCTGAACCGTGGTGGGAACTGCGCTGTTGGCGCCGTTCGCCGCCGCGGCTCTTCTTTGGGCCGGCGCCGCCGGCGTTCACGCTGCCGGGGCAGAACCTGCGACCGCGCTCATACCCGTGCCTGCCATAGCCGAGACGTCCGGCGAGTCCCGCAGCCCCATGTCGACGATGAGCACAGATCCGCACTCCCTCGCGAACCTCGACGCATTCCGCGTACGCCACCTCGACCTGTCGCTCGACGTCGATTTCGCGGCGCGGCGGCTGTCGGGCACCGTCGACCTGCGTGTGGAGCGGCTCGACGCCGCGGCCACGGAGCTCGTGCTCGACAGCCACGACCTCGTGATCCGGCAGGTCTGGGCGATGGACGACTCCGGGCGTGCGCAGCGTGAGCTGCCGTTCGCGAAGGGCGCGAGCGTGCCGTCGCTCGGCGAACCGCTGCGCATCGCGCTGCCGGCCGGATCGCGCGGCGAGACCTTCACGGTCCGCATCTCGTACCAGACCTCGCCCGACGCCGGCGGCCTGCAGTGGCTCGAGCCGGCGCAGACCGCCGGCCGCACGCATCCCTTCCTGTTCTCGCAGTCGCAGTCGATCTATGCGCGCAGCTGGATTCCGCTGCAGGACTCGCCGTCGGTACGTGCCACCTTCACGGCCCGCGTGCACGTGCCCGCTGGCTTGCGCGCGGTCATGGGCGCGAGCAATGCGCTCGCGACGCCGGCCGACGGCTGGTATCGCTTCGAAATGCCGCAGCCGATCCCGTCCTACCTCATGGCGATCGCGGCCGGCCGCATCGACTATCGCGAGATCGGTCCGCGCACCACGGTGTTCGCCGAGCCGGGCGTGGTCGAGGAGGCCGCGCGCGAGTTCGCGGACACCGAGAGCATGATCCAGGCCTGCGAGCGGCTCTACGGGCCATACCGCTGGGGCCGCTACGACCTGCTGATCCTGCCGCCGTCGTTCCCCTATGGCGGCATGGAGAACCCGCGGCTCTCCTTCATCACGCCGACGCTGCTCGCCGGCGACCGCAGCCTGGTTTCGACGATTGCGCATGAGCTCGCGCACTCCTGGTCGGGCAACCTGGTCACGAATGCCACCTGGCGCGACTTCTGGCTCAACGAAGGCTTCACGACCTTCCTGGAGCGCCGCATCGTCGGCGCGCTCTATGGCGCGGATCGCGAGTCCATGGAACAGGACCTCGGTTTGCAGACGCTGCGGCGCCAGCTCGCGGGCCTGCCGCCGCGCGACCAGGTGCTGGCGATCGACCTGCGCGGCCGCAGTCCGGAGGACGGCACGACCGAAGTACCCTATGAAAAGGGCCGGCTGTTCCTCGACTGGGTCGAATCGCGGCTCGGTGCTGCAGCGCTCGATGCGTTGCTGCGTGACTGGTTCGAGTCCCGCGCATTCCAGTCGGCCTCGACCGAGGAGTTCCGCGACTTCCTGCTGACGCGCGCCGCGACCGTCGCGCCCAGTGCGCTCGATGCCGCGCAGGTCGACGAATGGCTCTACCAGCCCGGCCTGCCGGCGACCGCGGTGCTGAAGACCTCGGACGCGTTCACGCGCGTCGATGCGCAGCGCGCCGACTGGCTCGCTGGCCGCATCGGGCTCGACGCCCTGCCGGCGGCCCGCTGGAGCACCTACGAATGGCTGCATTTCCTCGACGGCATGCCGGCCGACCTGTCGCGCGAGCGCGCCGCCGAGCTCGAGGCGCAGTTCGGGCTGAACGGCGTGCGCAATGCCGAGATCGCCTTCAGCTGGCTGCGGCTCGCGATCCGCGCCGGTTACGAGCCGGCGCGGCCGCGGCTCGAGGAATATCTGACGACCATCGGCCGGCGCAAGTTGATCCGGCCGCTGTACGCCGAGCTCGTGAAGACGCCGGAGGGCCGCGCGTTCGCGCAGCGGGTCTATGCCAAAGCGCGGCCGGGCTATCACCCGATCGCTGCCGCGTCGCTGGACCCGCTGGTCAGGGGCGAGGCCGCGCCATGAGGCCGTGCCAAATGCGCGGGCGCATGTGCGGGCACGGGCACGGGCACGGTCGCGTGTGCGGGCGCGTGTACGTTTGCAGGGGCGGGGGCAAGGGCGGGAGCATGCGGTTGCCGTGGTGATTCCCGTCCAGGACGACAACCCGACCCGTATCCGTCCCTACGTCACCCGCACGCTGATCGCCACCTGCATCGTCGCTTTCCTCTGGCAGTTCTCCGCCGACGGCAACGGCTTCGAGCGCAGCGTGTTCGCGCTCGGCGTGATTCCCTCGGTGCTGCTCGGACAGTTCACGCTGCCGCCCGAGCTCGACTGGGTGCCGCCGTGGATGACGGTGATCACCTCGATGTTCCTGCACGGCGGGCTCGGCCACCTGCTCGGCAACCTGCTGTTCCTCTGGGTGTTCGGCAACAATGTCGAGGATGCGATGGGCCATGGCCGCTTCCTCGCGTTCTACCTGCTGTGCGGCGTCGCTGCGGTGTTCGCCCAGGTGCTGCCGCATCCGGCCTCGACCGTGCCGATGGTCGGCGCGAGCGGCGCGATCTCCGGCGTGCTCGGCGCCTACATGCTGCTCTATCCGCGCGCCCGCGTGCTGCTCGCGCTGCCGCCGCCGTTCATCTTCATCACCATCGGCTGGTTCCGCGCCATCTGGGTGCTCGCAGGCTGGTTCGTGCTGCAGCTGCTCATGGGCTCCGGCTCACGTCCCGCCGAGGGTGAAGCCGGCGGCATCGCCTTCGGCGCGCACGTCGGCGGCTTCGTCGCGGGGATGATGTTGATTCCTGTCTTCAAGCATTCCCACGTGCCTTTGCTGCGACGGGAGTGAGGGGTCTCCTGCGCGTTCGCGCCGTCGGGTTTGAAGCATGGTAGATTCCGCGCCACGTCAGCCTGGGCCCAACGTGGTAGAAGCGCTTCCGATCGATCTGCTCCCCGAGTCACTGGTGCCCGCAGGTTCGCAGGGCGCCATCGAGCGAGCGCCGATCGGGGTCACGGCTTTCGTCGGCCGCACGCTCAAGGGTCCGATCGACGAGCCGCAGGTCGTCGAGAGTTTTGCCGATTACCAGCGCCTGTTCGGCGGCCTCTGGCAGCCTTCGACGCTCTCCTACGCGATCGAGCAGTATTTCGAGAACGGCGGTCGGCGCGCGATCGTCGTGCGCGTGGTCAATGGCGGACGTCCGCCGACGATCACGCTGCCGGCGGGGGACGGAAGTGGCAGTGGCGCCGGTGGCACGCTGCATCTCGTCGGCCTGGCGCCCGGCACGCGCGAGCACCTGCGCGCCTCGGTCGACTACGACGGCATTCCGGACGGCGAGTTCGATCGCTTCAACCTCGTGCTGCAGCGGGTCGGTGGACCGGGCCCGGGCTCGGGGCTGGTCGAGGAGCAGGAGATCCATCGTCGCGTGTCGGTGCGGCCGGATGCGGGTCGCTGCGTCGTCGACGTGCTCGCGCATTCGCGGCTGATGCGCGTCGCCGGGCCGCTGCCGGCGACGCGCCCGGATCGGCCGCCGCCGGCGACACCGGGCGGGCTGGTCGGTTATCGCGTGGCCAACAACGACGGCGACGACGGCCTGCCGCTCACCGACTACGACGTCATCGGCTCGGCGCAGGCCGGCACGGGCCTGTTCGCGCTCACGCGTGCGCCGGCGTTCGGGCTGCTGTGCATCCCGCCGCTCGGCCGTGAGCAGGACATCGGCGCCAGCACGCTGCTGGTTGCCGCGCGGTTCTGCCGCGAGCGCCAGGCGATGCTGGTGGTCGATCCACCGCAGGGCTGGGCGACACCGGCCGCGGCGCTCGCGGGCATGCGCGACTGGCCGTTCCGGGCCGACAACGCCGTCATGTACTTCCCGCGCCTGGTCGCGCCGGATCGCCTGCGCGGTCGCGACGCGGCCTTCGCCGCCTGCGGCGCCGTCGCCGGCATGCTCGCGCGTACGGACGAGGCGGCACCGCCTTGGGCTCCGATCGAGCGCGACGGCGTGATGCTGCGCTCGCGTTTCCGTCCCGCCTGCGTGGTCGACGACGTCGCGCGTGCGCGACTGCTGCAGGCAGGCGTCAACACGCTGAGTGCGATCCGCGTCGCCCACCGCGAGCCGGGCAGCGCGCGCACGCTCGCGACCGGCAACGCCGTCGCCAGCGACTGGCGCTACCTGCCGGCGCGGCGCCTCGCGCTCTGCATCGCGCAGTCGGTGGTTGCGGGCACGCGCTGGATGCTGCTCGCGCACAACGGCGAGCGCACCTGGCAGCACGCGCGCGCGCAGGTCGAGGCTTTCCTCGAGTCCTTCGCACGCGAAGCGGCGTTCCCGGGAGCCGAGGGCCAGCAGGAATACTTCGTGGTCTGCGACGCACGGCTCAATGACGCCGCGGCGCTCGCCGCGGGGCGGATCGTGCTGCTCTACGGCTATGCGGCGGCGCGGCCCGGCGAATACCACGCCTTCCTGGTCACGCATCGCACCTCCGGCAGCCAGGTGCGCAGCGTCTCGGTCAACCGGCTCGCCACTTCGGAGCGCCGGGTCGAGGAGGAGATCGAGACCGCGTTGCTGCGCGGCCTCGGCGCAGCGGACTGATCCGCGGGCCGCTCGCGCGGATCGTTGCGTGCCACGCCGCACCGCACCGCACCGCGCCGCGCGCTGCCAGTCGGTACGGTTGCTGCCGTCGCGCCTGCCGGGTGGCCGCTGATGCGTCGTCGTCCGAGCATCGCCGCCCGCCGCAGCTGCCACGCCCGCAGCCGTGGCAACTGGCATCCGCGCAGCCGCGTCTGCTCGAACCGCGGGCGAATCCGCGAAGAGCGGTCAGGCGGCGTCGCGCTTCTTCGCCTCGGGCTTGCCGGCATCCGCCGTGCCGCGCGCGCGGCTGCGCACCTGGCGCGCGCCCGCGGCGTTGCGCGGCGAGACGTACATCGTGATGACCGCACGCACCACTTCCTCGCCGCGCGCGTCGACCACGGTCACGGGCACGCCGACGTTGCCGGCATCGCGCCACTCGTTCTTGTCGAGGCGCGCAGTCGCGGTCACGTCGCCGTCGGCCTTGCGCAGGTACTCGATGGTCATGCCGCGCGGGATCCAGCGCATCGATGCCGGGATCGTCACCTCGGTCACCATGCCGGCGACGAGCTCGCAGAGATTGCCGATCGCCAGCGCGTGCACCGTGCCGAGATGGTTCTCGACGGCGCGGCGCTTCGGAATCGTGACGCGGCAGATCGCCGGCGCGAGCTCGACGAAGCGCGGCGCGATCGTGGCGAAGTAAGGTGCGCGGCGGCAGACCGCGCGTGCGAACAGCCAGCGGCCGATGCGGCTGCCCGAGCGCTTCTGCCATCGTTGCAGCACGGGCGAGACCGCGGTCGCGCTCGTCGTGGTGAGCCAGTCGATCTGCGCCGCCGGAACGGCGCCGGGGTCATCGGCCATGGGGCGATACGAGGTGGAGGGTGCTGAGGGCGGTGGAACTCTAGTGCAGAGTCCGATGACGTTCAACGAGTCCGCCGCACAATCCTGCGTAGTTGTCATGTCCGCATCCACCGCTGCCCGGTGTGAGGACTTCGAGGACGTCGCCCGGAGCGACGTGGAACGCCGCGCAAGCCGCCAGCGTCTCGACCCGGCCATCGGCGCGGATGATGCGGGTCATGCCGGGCTCACCGTCGCCGCCGCGGTCGATCCAGAATTCCCAGGCTGCCGACACAGACGCTATCGTAGGCAAATCCACCGCGCGAAGGGCCGCTCCCGATGCCGCGACCGCACGTCGAGTTCCTGCATGCCCAGCAGCTGCCCTGGAGCGCGGCGTCGTTTCCCGGCGCCGGCTGGCGAGACGTCGAAACCAAGATATTGAGCCGCGACCCCGACGAAGGCGCCTGCTCGGTGCTGCTGCGGCTACCGGCCGGTTTCGCGCGCGGGCCGCATGCGCTCGCCGCTGCGCAGGAATGGCTGTTGCTCGAAGGTGCGATGCAGCGCGGCGCGCGGTGCTACGGGCTGGACGACTACGCCTGGCTGCCGGCGGGGCAGGCCGCGGACGGCTGGTCGAGCGAGCGCGGCGCCGTGCTGCTCGCGTTCTTCGATCGCGAGCCGGCCTGGCTCGAGGGCGATGCCGCCGCTGCGACGGTGCCGGCCGGCGCGCCGGCCATCGAGCGCATCGCGACGCACGAGATGCCCTGGACCAGCCACGACATCGACCCAAGCGTGCAGTTCCTGCGCCTCACCCACAAGGTGCTGCGCCACGTGCCCGAGACCGGCGAGAAGACCCTCCTGCTCGCGACCGGCGCGCAGACGCACCCGCAGGGCTGGCGCGAGGCGCGGCTCGCGCACGACTGCGTCGAGGAGATGTACCTGCTCGGCGGGGACATCATCGGCGAGCGCGGCACGATGTACGAGGGCGCCTATTTCTGGCGTCCGCCGGGCCGCTGGCACGGGCCTTTCGGCTCGCGCCGCGGCAGCCTGTCGCTGATCCGTTTCTGCGAAGGCCGGCACCACAACATCTGGTCCGAGGACGTGCAGCCGTTCTCGCTCGAGCCTGCGCACGCGCCCGAGCTGCCACCGGAGCTGCGCGCGCTCGCCAGCGCGGCCTGGGATCCACCGCGCTACTGAGCGCGTCCGCGCAGGCGAGGCATGGCGACGACTCCGCGCGCACCGACACGCCGCGCCCGCAGCAAGACGGTGCGGCGTCGCGGCCGCGCGCCTCCGGCCGAGCTGCCGGACCGCCCGCCGTTCACGGCGATCTGGCAGGCCGTGCGCGCGATCCCGGCGGGCGACTGGGCGAGCTACGGCGAGATCGCGCGCCGCGCCGGCCTGCCGCGCGGCGCGCGACTGGTGGCGTTCGCGCTCAAGCGCGCACCGGAATCGCTGCGTTTGCCCTGGCACCGGGTGCTCGCCGCCGGTGGGCGCATCGCCTTGCCGCGCGGCTCGCGCGCCGCCGCGGAGCAGGCCCGGCGCCTCGCCCGCGAAGGACTGCGCGTCACCAAGGGCCGGGTCCGCAGTGCCACCGCCGCCGATCCGCGCGCCGCACTCGATGCCTGGCTGTGGCGCCCGGATGGCGACTGAGACGCGCGTTGCCTAGAATCGCCACTCTTGCGAAACAGGATCGATCGTCTTGGCCACGCCCCGCTACTGCGTCTTTTCCCACGGCAAGGATTCCGAGCCCTGGGGGAAGAAGATCATCGCGATGGCCGAGACGGCCCGCAGCGAGGGCTATGCGGTCGAGTCGATCGACTACCGCGGCATCGACACCGTCGAAGGCCGCATCGCCAAACTGGTCGACGGCTGCAAGAACCTGCAGGGCGAGCTGGTGCTGGTCGGCTCCAGCCTCGGTGGTTTCATCGCCACGGCGGCTTCTTCGTTCCTGCACGCGCGCGGCCTCTTTCTGCTGGCGCCGGCGCTCTACATGGAAGGCCTGCCGCCGCTGCGCCCGCGCGTCGTCGACTGCCCGGTCGAGATCGTCCACGGCTGGCACGACGACGTCGTGCCGCTCGAGCACAGCATGCGCTTCGCGCGCGAATACGGCGCCGCGCTGCACGTACTCGACGACGACCATCGCCTGCACGGCTCCATCCGCCGCATCAAGCATCTGTTCGAGTTCTTCCTGATCTCGGTTGATCTGCCGCCTGAGCTGGTGGCGTAGGCGCGGCTTTTGTCGTTGGTGGGGCGTCTCTGCGCGGATCGGTGGCGTCGGCGGAGAGCGCGCGCGCAAGAGCCCCTTCGGAGCGAGACCAGGACGCCCGGCACCGCCGCCCGACCACGCCCGACCCACCGCCCCCAGCGCGACCAAGCGGTTACACTCCGCGCCGTGCCGTTGCCGCCGTCCAAGCCCCGCGTCGATCGCGGATGAACCCGCTGCTGCGCAGGATCCTGTCGCTCTGGGTCCGGGTCGAGGTGCGTCCCGAGGAGGCGATCGGCCGCATCGGCGCCGTGCCCGGTGCGCCCGTCTGCTACGTCATGGAGCGACGCAGCCGCGTCGACGTCGGCGCGCTCGAGATCGTCTGCGACCGGCACGGGCTGCCGCGGCCGGGCGGCCGCATCCTCGGGCGCGGCAGCCGCGCGGTCGGTGCCGCGCTGCCGCTGCTGCGCCAGCGCGGCCTGTTCGATGCCCGGATGGAGCGCCGCCCGCCGCCGGCGCTCGGCGCGATGATC
>JADLDF010000248.1 GCA_020846815.1 Gammaproteobacteria bacterium
CGCCCTGGGTGATCATGCCCTTGTAGCGCTCGAGCATGGCCGGAACCTGCTCGCTCTGGTCCGGATGAACCAGGAAGACGATCTCGTAGTGCCTCATGTCTGCTCCTTGTGGATGGTCAGCCCGGCTTACCCGGTACTGGGTGAAGCCACCCGGCGAGGCGTGCCGGTATGGCAAGGATGGCTGGCCTCTGCCCTGCGGCAGCGGCCCCCGTGAGGGGCGCGCACTATAGCCAAAGGCCCTGGTAGGCGCAACCAAACCCGAGGAATCAGCGACTTGCGGTCGATGGCGGCGGCGCGGCTCCCACCTTCGCTGCCCCAGCCGCCGCGCCTGACTCGACTGCCGCGGCACCGGCCCCGGCGTCTGTCGCAGCTGCCCCGGCCGGTGCACCTGGAGCGACTCCAGTAGTACCTGCCTCCGCACCTGTCGCAGCAGCTTCAGCCGCTGCTGCACCCGCGCGAGCCGCGGTCACGCCCGATCCGATCCACCGGTCGCGATCACGGCACGGCGCCGCTGCCGCACCGCCTCGTAGAGCAGCATGCCCGCGGCCACCGAGACATTCAGGCTCGAGACGGCGCCGAGGCTCGGCAGCCGCACCAGCAGGTCGCAGTGCTGGCGGGTGAGCTGGCGCAGGCCCGAGCCCTCGGCACCGAGCACCAGCACTACGGGGCCGCCGAGGTCGACCGCATCGGCGTCCTGGGTGGCAGCCGCGTCGGCGCCGACGACCCAGCAGCCCGCGTCCTTGAGCAGGCGCAGCGTGCGCGCGAGATTGGTCACGACGGCGACCGGCGTGGTCTCGGCCGCGCCGGCGGCGACCCTGCGCACCGTCGGATTGAGCTGCGCGGCACGGTCGCGCGGCACGATCACGGCCAGTGCGCCGCAGGCATCGGCCGTGCGCAGGCAGGCGCCGAGGTTGTGCGGATCCTGCACGCCGTCGAGCGCCAGCAACAACGGCCGCGGGCTGTGCTCCAGCGCCGCGAACAGCTCCTGCTCGCTCCACGGCGCCTGCGGCCGCACCTCGGCGAGCACGCCCTGATGGCTCCCTGCCCCGCCCGCCCCTGCGCCCGGCCCCGAGCCTGCACCGCGTGCGAGCTGCGTGCCATCGATGCGCTCGACCGGGCAGTGCGCCGCAGCCGCGAGTGCCAGGAGTTTCGCGATGCGCGCATCCTCGCGCCCCGCCGCGACGCGCAGCCGCAGCACGCGCTGCGGATGGCGCTCGAGCAGCGCCTGCACCGCGTGGATGCCGTGGACCTGCTCGACCGTGCTCACGCGTCGAGTTCCAGGTCGATGAGCCCTTCGACCGGATTGGCATTCGTGACGATCACGCGGATGCGCGCGCCGAGCGCCAGCCGCCGTCGCGTGCGCCGCCCGACCCAGGCCTGGCCGTCGTCGGCGAGCTGGTATTCGTCGTCGCGCAGCACATCGATGTGCAGCAGGCCGTCGACGGCGAGGTCCACGAGCTGCACGAAACAGCCGTACTCGACGACCGTGGCCACGAGGCCCTCGAAGGTCTGGCCGAGGCGCGCTCGCAGATAGCTGCACTTGAGGAAGGTGTCGACGTAGCGGTCCGATTCGTCGGCGCGCTTCTCGAGCCGCGAGAGGTCCTGGCCCATGGGCTGGAGCTCGTCGAGACCGTAGCGCACGCCGCTGCGATCGTCGGAATTGCCGACCGCCTTGAGCGCGCGGTGCACGACGAGGTCGGGATAGCGGCGGATCGGCGAGGTGAAGTGCGCGTACTCGGTCAGTGCCAGACCGAAGTGGCCGATGTTGGCCGGCTGGTACAGCGCCTGCTGCATCGAGCGCACGACCAGCGACTCGACGAACGGCCTTTCGACCGTCTTGCCGAGCCGCTCGGTGATGCGCCGCAGGTCGCGCGGCTGCGGCTCCTCGGGCAGCTCGGCGGCGATGCCGAGCGCCGCGAGCGCGCGCTGCAGCGCGTCGAGCTTCTTCTCCTCGGGCACACCGTGTACGCGGAACAGCGCGCCGGCGCGCGCGGCGCGCAGCTCGCGCGCGACCGCGACGTTGGCGAGAATCATGCATTCCTCGATAAGCCGGTGGGCGTCGTTGCGGGCGTGGAAGACCACGGCGCGCACGCGGTCCTCGGTGTCGAACTCGAACTTCGGCTCGGCGCTGTCGAAATCCAGCGCGCCGCGGCGGTGGCGCGCCTTGAGCAGCGCACGATAGACCTCGACCAGCGGCTCGAGCGACTTCACCAGCGCGCCGAGCGGGCGGCGCGCCTCCGGCCGGCCCTCGAACAGCGCTGCGTACGCCCTGGTGTAGGTCAGCCGTGCGTGGCTGCGCATCACCGCAGGGTAGAACTTCGAGGCACCGAGCTGCCCGGTCGCAGACACCTGCATGTCGGCGACCATGCACAGCCGGTCGACCTCGGGCTCGAGCGAGCAGAGATGGTCCGACAGCGCCGTCGGCAGCATCGGCAGCACGCGGGTCGGGAAGTAGACCGAGGTGCCACGCGCACGCGCCTGCGCGTCCAGCGCCGTGCCGGGCCGCACGTAGTGGCTGACGTCGGCGATCGCGACCAGCAGCCGGAACCCCTTGCCCACCCGCTCCGCATAGACGGCGTCGTCGAAGTCGCGCGCATCCTCGCCGTCGATCGTGACCAGCGGCAGAGCGCGCAGGTCGATGCGGCCACGCGCCTCGCGCGGGTCGATGCGTTCTCCGTAGGCCTCGGCCTCCTTCAGCGCCTCGCCGGAAAAACCGGCAGGCAGGTCGAAGCGTGCGATCGCCGATTCGATCGCGAGCTCCAGTGGACGGTCGGGGTCGAGCTTCTTCTCGACCTTCGCGACCCCGCTGCGCAGGCCGTCGGGATGGCGCGTGATGCGCGCAATGACCCAGTCGCCGGCGCGCGCGCCGCCGAGATGCTCCTCGGCCACGTGGCAGCGCAGTGCGAGACGCCGGTCGACCGCGTGCACGTAGTGCGCGCGCCCGCTGCCCTCGACGGTGGCGAGGAAAGCCGAGACGCCGCGGGCCAGCACGGCCTCGACCTCGCCCGAGAACCGCCCCGAATGGTCGCGCGTCACGCGCATGCGCACACGATCGCCGCTGGTGAGGCCGGCCATCTGCGGCGGCGGCAGGAAGACGTTCAGCTCCTGCCCCTCGACACGCACGAAGCCGTAGCCCGAGCGGTGTGCGCTGACGATGCCTTCCTGCACGCCGGCCGAGCTGCGCCCAGAAGCGCCGGAACGGCCGCCGCTGCCGCCGTGTTGCGGGCCTTTCGCGTCGCGGCGCGTACCGCGCTCGGGCTCACGCCCGGCGCGACGGGAACGAGGTGATCTGGATTTACTTCGCTTCAATTGACAGTCATTCCAAGGCTGCGTACATTTTCGCGCCCCCTGCCCGGGTGGCGGAATTGGTAGACGCACTAGTTTCAGGTACTAGCGGGTAACACCGTGGAGGTTCGAGTCCTCTCCCGGGCACCATATTTCCTTATTTTTTGCTCTTTTACGTAGAATATCTCGCCTGAATTCTACGCCCCCCGCCGATTCCTTCGCGGCTGGTGGCACAAGTCCTCCCCAGTCCTGCCCGGTGCTTCCCGGACCAGCCATCTTAGTGGGATTGGCCTATGGGCGCGCAGGTTCGCGCGGTGAAGATCGTGAGCAGCGCATGCGAGCGGCCGGGCACCCATGTGCGGCGCGTGCGTCACCGGTGACTGCGGGCACCGCTTGCCGAACGGCGCAGCTCGGTTCTCGAAGCTGCAAAGCCCGACCGTACCAGAATGCCGCGTCCCGATATCATCGACCGATGACCACGCAGTGCTTCCGAGTGCGATGACCCCTGCCGGCACCGGACGAACGCACGCCGAGCTTGCGGCGACTTTCGCCGTCGCGACCTGGAGCGGCTTCTTCGTGATGTCCGTGGAATTGCTGAGCGGGCGCATCCTCGCGCCGCACTTCGGCAACAGCATCTACGTCTGGGGCGGCGTGATCACCGTGTTCATGCTCGCCCTGTCGCTCGGCTATCTCGCCGGTGGCCAGTTCTCGGTGCGCTCACCGAGCCTGCGCAGGCTCGCCGGCCTGCAGCTCTTGGCGGCCGCGACGCTCGCCCCGGTGCTGGCAATGCAGGATGCGGTGCTGGGCTGGCTGTTCGCGCGCCTAGAGGATCCGCGTGCCGGCTCGATCGCCGCGTGTACGCTGCTGTTCTTCGTGCCCACGTTCGTGTCCGGCATGGTGTCGCCGTATGCCGTCCGGTTGCTGGTCGCCGAGGCGCGCACGAGCGGCCGCCTCAGCGGTCTGCTGTTCTTTTTCTCCACGTTCGGCAGCGCGGCCGGCACGCTGCTGACGTCGTTCTGGCTCGTGCTGGTGCTCGAGATCGACCAGATCCTGCTCGCGCTGATCGGCGGCTCCGTGCTGATCAGCGGCAGCGCATGGCTCGCGGCCCGCCGCGCGCCGGCGACGGTGCCTGCGTGAGCCGGCGCGGCATTCTCGGCGCGCAGTGCCTGCTCGCGCTGACGCTCGCCCTCGGCGGCGGCGCGCTCGGGCCGCACGCCGGCGCGACCACGCTCGGGAACGTCGGGCCGGCAGAGGTCCTGCACCGGCAGAAATCCCTGTACCGCGACATCCTCGTCACGCAGTCCGGTACCGAGCGTTGCATGGTGTTTTCGGTGCGTAAGCTCGCGGCCAACCGGCAATCGTGCCTCCGCACGGACCGCCCGGACCTGCTCGTGCTCGACTACACGCGGCAGATGATGGCAGGCCTGTACGCCCAGCCTGCACCGCGCAGGATCCTGGTCGTCGGCCTCGGCGGCGGAATCCTGCCGCGCACGCTCGCCAGACTGCTGCCCGACACGGCGATCGACGTCGCCGAGATCGACGAGGCGGTCGTCGCGGTCGCGCAGCGCTGGTTCCTGTTCGAGCCGTCCGAACGCGTGAAGGTCGGCGTGCAGGACGGCCGTGTGTACGTGAAGCGCGCGCTGCGCGCCGGTGCGCGTTACGACCTCGTCTTCCTCGACGCCTACGATCACGAGTACATCCCCGAGCACATGCTGACACGGGAGTTCCTGCAGGAAGTGCGCGGGCTGCTCGCACCGGGCGGCGTACTGGTTGCGAACACGTTCTCGTCGAGCCGGCTGGAGGACTCCGAGTCGGCGACATACGCCGCGGTTTTCGGTCCTTTCCAGCAGCTGAGGACCGGCAACCGCGTGATCCTCGCGGGCGCGGTGCCGGACGCGACGGTGCTGCGCGAGAACGCGCGGCGCTGGTCTGCTGCGTACCGCCCCCTCGGCGTCGATGCCACCTGGCTGTTCGAGAAATGGGAACCGCGACCCCGATGGCGCGCGGACGCGCGCGTGCTCACGGACCAGTATTCGCCGTCGAACCTTCTGAACCGGCGCTGACGCTCGATTCCGGCTCTTTCGCGTCTTGTCGCCAGCACCGAATCGCGACATGACGGAAGCGCCGATCGCTTTCGCCGGAATACGCAA
The DNA here is from genome assembly GCA_020846815.1 of Gammaproteobacteria bacterium. The sequence goes on from JADLDF010000248.1 coordinate 5,436, forward strand.
CTTCAAGGCGCGGATGACAACAGACGCGGGTCGTAATCGAAACGTCTGACGCGTTTCGCCGCAAGCTTGCGTGCGTCGGGATGTGCCGGATTCATCAGGACGCTCCAATCTTCCGGAACGATCACCGACGGAACGACGGCAACCAGACTCGCGGCCGACTTTGCCCAGCTCGTGCCCCAATCCATGGAGACGGCGCCCGCAGGCCGAGCGTCCCATCCAGCGTTCTTGCCTGGATCAAAGACAATGCGCGCTTTCCAAGCGGCCTGTGGGATCGAGATCTCTACGAGGTAGCGATTCAGGGGCAATCCGGCGCCGCCGGCCACGTGAACGACGGTCTCGAGACACGCCAGGGAAATCGAGGAGCTGCAATAGAGCACTCCTGTGCCCTTGCGGTTCCAGCGACCGCCCGTGCGCCGGGCCCCCTTGCCGGTGAGATCATCGGCCCCATATTCGAGGGCGTCTACCGCAATGCGCCAGCAACGCGGCCGCATTGCTCAGGCGTACGAGCCGGACTGCTGCTGAGCAAGGAGGTCGGAAACGAGGGCGCGGCCGTACGAGGTATTCATGAACTCACCGGGCCTCCTGCCGCCCAGTGCTGGATGAGCACGATCGAGCCACTCCGCGACCCACAGCGCCGGATCGAAGCCCTCGCTGCTTCCCGACTGCTCGACGATGGCCTGGGCCTGGCCTACGAGCTGTGCGATGCCGGCTACCCGCTCGCTTTCATCGCTGGAAAGAAGAGTCTTCTGGCTGACCTTCCGGTCTATGGTCGCCCGCGGAAGACCGATGGTGGCGTACAGCTTCTCCCTCGAAATACCCATTCCCTTGGACAAGCCGAGGACGTAGGTCGCCGGGATTCCTCTACGAACGATTTCGACACGTTCGATCGGGCCGGCCCGATATACCTGCCGTGCAGCGGCCTCTGGCTTGGACCATGAATACGCTACCGGATGCGTGCGCTCTTTCCGGCTCCGGCCGACTGCAGCACGAATGATCTTGCTCATATGAGTATCGATAATTACTCAGACGAGCAATTCCGTCAGTGACAGAGGGCGAACCCGCCGTGCCTCCTGCCTGGGTCCTCTGGGCTTCCATGCAGCTACGTCTCCAAGGTCCTGCCGTCACGAAATTTTCGCGGCAGCGCCAGCCCTGGCAGCTGGACGGAGCTTGAAAAGCGGTTTCATTTCAACGGGATGGCGGTGCCCGGCGAAGCGGGGACCGGCTGCGCCAGGCCGCCTTCGCACTGTTTTTCCGCCCGCCCCTGCCGGGCCGCTAGAATCTGCCGCGCCCGCGCGGCTCGCCCGCGGGATCCCGTCATCGACTACGACTTCGAGGCCCGACTTCCCATGACCGTGATCCGCCAGCAGGACCTGATCGACAGCGTCGCCGACGCGCTGCAGTACATCTCCTACTACCACCCGATGGACTACATCGAGGCGCTCGGCCGCGCCTACGAGCTGGAGGAGTCGCCGGCGGCCAAGGACGCGATCGCGCAGATCCTCTCGAACTCGCGCATGTGCGCCGAGGGGCACCGCCCGATCTGCCAGGACACGGGCATCGTCACCGCCTTCGTCAAGGTGGGCATGCAGGTGCGCTGGGATGCGCAGCTCGACCTGCAGGCCATGATCGACGAGGGCGTACGCCGCGCCTACCTGCACCCGGACAACACGCTGCGCGCGTCGATCGTCGCGGACCCGGCGTTCGCGCGCAGGAACACGCGCGACAACACCCCGGCCGTGGTGCACGTCGAGATGGTGCCCGGCGACAAGGTCGAGATCACGGTCGCGGCCAAGGGCGGCGGCTCGGAGAACAAGTCGAAGTTCGTGATGCTGAATCC
>JADLDF010000249.1 GCA_020846815.1 Gammaproteobacteria bacterium
GAAGTACTGCAGCATCTTCTCGGTGTAGGTGAAGTCGGCGATGACGCCGTCCTTCATCGGACGCACCGCGGTGATGTGCCCCGGCGTGCGGCCGAGCATGTTCTTGGCTTCGGCGCCGACGGCGACGATGACCTTGCCACCACGGTTGAACTCGTCCTGCACCGCGACGACCGAGGGCTCGTTGAGCACGATGCCCTTGTCGCGGACGTAGATCAGCGTATTGGCCGTCCCCAGGTCGATCGACAGATCGCTGGAGAAGTAGCCGCGCAAGCGTTTGAACATCGGGAGGCGACCGGGGCTCAGGAAAAAAGTTGCGGCAATCTAGCAACCTACGGAACCTTCCACAAGACGATTGTGTATCATTTCCGGCTTGTTTTCCCGCGCTTTCCCCAAGGGGAATCCATGAGTCTCAGCCGATCCGACATCGACAAGATCGCGCATCTCGCGCGCCTCGAACTCACCGAGAACGAGATCCCCGTCTACGTCGACTCGCTCTCGCGAATCATCGACTTCGTCGGCGAGCTCGAGCGCGCCGAGACCCGCGGCATCGAGCCGATGGCCCATCCGCTGCCCGGCTTCGCCCAGCGGCTGCGCGCCGACGAAGTGCTCGAGACCGACCAGCACGAGCGCTATCAGCGCAACGCGCCGCAGGTCGAAGCCGGTCTCTACCTCGTGCCCAGGGTCATCGAATGAGCGTTCTGCCGATCCATCGCCGGACGCTGGCCGGCCTCGCCAAGGGCTTGAAGCAGCGGGAGTTTTCCAGTGTCGAAGTCACGCACGCGTTCCTCGCGCGGATCGCTGCGAGCCAGCCCGGGCTGAACGCCTTCGTGACCGTGACGCAGGATGCGGCGCTCGCCGCAGCCGCTGTCGCCGATGGGCGACTCGCGTCCGGCCGGGCGGGCCCGCTGACCGGCGTGCCGCTCGCCCACAAGGACATCTTCTGCACCGAAGGCGTTCTGACGACCTGCGGTTCCAGGATGCTCGCGAACTTCGTCTCGCCTTACGACGCCACCCTGGTGGCGCGGCTGCGCGAGGCCGGCACGGTGATGCTCGGCAAGGCGAACATGGACGAGTTCGCGATGGGTTCCTCGAACGAAACCAGCCACTTTGGACCGGTCCGCAACCCCTGGAACCCGGCCATGGTGCCCGGCGGCTCCTCGGGCGGCTCCGCGGCTGCGGTCGCGGCCCGGCTCGCGCCTGCGGCCACGGCCACGGACACCGGCGGCTCGATCCGCCAGCCGGCCGCCCTCTGTGGCGTGACGGGCATCAAGCCGACCTACGGGCGCGTGTCGCGCTACGGCATGATCGCCTTCGCCTCCAGCCTCGACCAGGGCGGCCTGATCAGCATCAGCGCCGAGGACGCGGCGCTGCTGCTCGGCGCGATCGCCGGTTTCGACCCGCGCGACTCGACCAGCGTCGATACGCCGGTGCCGGACTACGCCGCGACGCTCGGCGACTCGCTCGAGGGCCTGCGCATCGGCCTGGTGCGCGAGTTCTTCGACAAGGGGCTCGATGCACGCTGCGAGTCGCAGATCCGCGCGGCGCTCGCGGTCTACGAAAAGCTCGGCGCGAAGCTGGTCGAGGTCGGCTGTCCGAACCTGCCGCTGTCGGTGCCGACGTACTACGTGGTCGCGCCCGCCGAGTGCTCCTCGAACCTCGCGCGCTTCGACGGCGTGCGCTTCGGCCATCGCTGCGCGCACCCGAAGAACCTCATCGACCTCTACCGGCGCTCGCGCGGCGAGGGCTTCGGGGCCGAGGTCAAGCGCCGCATCATGACCGGCACCTACGTGCTCTCCGCTGGCTACTACGACGCCTACTACCTCAAGGCGCAGCGCGTGCGGCAGCTCATCAGCCGCGACTTCGCGCAGGCCTTCGAGCAGGTGGACGTGCTCGTCGGCCCGACTTCGCCGACACCGGCGTTCCCGATCGGCTCCAAGACCTCCGACCCGATCACGATGTACCTCAACGACATCTACACCATCGGTGCCAATCTCGCGGGCCTGCCGGGCATGTCGATTCCCTGCGGTTTCGTCGACGGTCTGCCCGTGGGCCTGCAGATCGTCGGTCCGCATTTCTCCGAGGCGCGGATGCTGAACGTCGCGCACCGTTACCAGACCGAGACCGACTGGCACCTGCAGGTGCCGGCGGCCTACGCCTGAGGTCGATCCGCATGGCTGCGAACAACGCCGAGAGCGTCGCCACGAACGGCGCCACGAACGTCGAATGGGAAACCGTGATCGGGCTGGAGATCCATGCCCAGCTCGCGACCCGCTCGAAGATCTTCTCGAGCTCCGCGACCGCCTATGGCGCGGCGCCCAATACCCAGGCGAACCTCGTCGACCTCGGCTACCCCGGCGTGCTGCCGGTGCTCAATGCCGAAGCGGTGCGCATGGCGCTGAAGTTCGGCCTCGCGATCGGCGCGCGCATCGAGCGCCGCTCGGTGTTCGCGCGCAAGAACTATTTCTACCCGGACCTGCCGAAGGGTTACCAGATCAGCCAGTACGAGCTGCCGATCGTGGCCCAGGGCAGCCTCGACATCGTGCTCGACGACGGCTCGCGCAAGCGCGTCGGCATCACGCGCGCGCATCTCGAGGAGGACGCGGGCAAGTCGCTGCACGAGGGGCTGCCCGGCGCGACCGGCATCGATCTGAACCGCGCCGGCACGCCGCTGATCGAGATCGTCAGCGAGCCGGACCTGCGCTCGGCCACAGAGGCCGTCGCCTACATGACGAAGGTCCACACCCTGGTGCGTTATCTCGAGATCTGCGACGGCAACATGCAGGAAGGGTCCTTCCGCTGCGACGCCAACGTCTCGGTGCGCCCCAAAGGCCAGGTGAAATTCGGCAC
>JADLDF010000250.1 GCA_020846815.1 Gammaproteobacteria bacterium
CCGCTCGGCGGGCGCGGATCGCGCCAGGGCCTGCTCTGCGTCAACCACGAGTACGTGGACATCGAGCTGTGCTTCACCGGCCTGCCGCGCGATGCACGCGAGCGGATACTGGCGCGGCCCGACTGGATCCGCCGCAACCCCGGCGCGGCCGCCTGGATGCAGGCCGCGCACGGCGTCTCGGTGCTGCAGGTCGAGCGCACGCTGCGTGGCCGCTGGCGCCACGTCGTCGGCAGCCGCTTTGCGCGCCGCATCACCGCGACGACGCCCTGCGACATCCATGGCCCGGCGCGCGGCCACGAGCTGCTGCGCACGCGCGCCGATCCTTCCGGCACGCGCGCACTCGGCACGTTCGCGAACTGCGCGGGCGGCCGCACGCCCTGGGGCACCTACCTCACATCGGAAGAGAACATCGACGACTACTTCGGCGGCGCGTCGAGCTGGCTCGCCGGCGCCGGGACCGACGACGACGCGACGCGTGCGGCGCATGCGCGCTTCCCACTGCCCGAGCGCTCGGCCTACGGCTGGGAACACGTCGATGCGCGCTTCGACCTGCGGCAGGAACCGCGCGAGGCACTGCGCTGCGGCTGGATGGTCGAGATCGACCCGCGCGATCCGGCGCGGCCGCCACGCAAGCGCACGGCACTCGGGCGTTTCTGCCACGAGGGCGCGAACACGATCGTCGCCCGTGACGGGCGGGTGGCGGCCTACATGGGCGACGACGATCCGTTCGAGTACGTCTACACGTTCGTCACGCGCGAGCGCTTCGACCCGCGCAACCCTGCCGCCAGCCGCGACCTGCTCGACACGGGCACGCTGTATGTCGCGCGCTTCGATGCCGACGGTCGCGGTGTCTGGCTGCCGCTGGTGCACGACGAGCGCGGACCGCTGAATGCGGCGGCCGGCTTCCGCGACCAGGGCGAGGTGCTGATCAAGTGCCGCGCCGCCGCCGACCTGCTGGGCGCGACGCCCATGGACCGTCCCGAGGACGTCGAACCGAGCCCCGTCAGCGGCCGCGTCTACATCGCCTGCACCAAGAACGGCGCGCGCGAGCGCGACAGCCGCCAAGGCACCTGGACGAACCGGCGCATCGAACTCGGCACCGATGCAGCCAACCCGCGGCCGCTGAACGACTTCGGCCACGTCATCGAACTCGTCGAAGAGGGCGACGACGCGACCGCGACGCACTTCCGCTGGAACGTGTTCCTGCTCGCGGGCGATCCGGCCGCGCCGGGTTCGCGTTTCCTGACGCACAGTGAGGACCTGGTCCCGGGCCGCCTCGGGCGCACCGACGTCTACTGCGCCGGCTACGCCGACGCCTCGCAGGTCAGCCCGATCGCCTGCCCCGACAATCTCGGCTTCGACCCACAGGGCCGTCTCTGGATCGTGACCGACGCGGAGCCCGGCCTCGTGGCCCACAACGGCTGTTTTGTGGTGCCGACCGAGGGCCCCGACCGCGGCAGGCTGCGCCAGATCGCCAGCGGACCGGTGGGCTGCGAGCTGGCCGGCTGCGAGTTCACTCCCGACGGACGCACGCTGTTCCTGAGCGTCCAGCACCCGGGCGAAGGCGGCACGATCGACGCGCCGATCAGTCACTGGCCCGACGGCGGTGACCTGCCGGCACGCGCCAGCCTGGTGGCGCTGAGCCGCGAGGACGGCGGTCCACTGTAGCGACGCAGGCTTTCAGCCACCACAGCGACGCGGGCTTTCGGCCACCATGGCAACGCAGGCGGTCAGCCACCATGGCGACGCGCGCTCCTGGCCACCATTCATTGCGGACCGGCCAGGCTGGTCCGGGGCGGGCTACACTGCGCCCCGAGATGAGGTATCGAATGCAGGCAGCAAGCGGGCTGGTCTTCGCCGCGCTGCTCGGCCTGTGCGGATGCGCGTCGCTCTCCGAGAAGGATTGCCGCGGTGGCGACTGGTACGCGATCGGTCTGCGCGACGGTGCGGCCGGACGCAGCGAGGACTATGTCGCCGAGCATTCCGCGGCCTGCCAGGCCTTCGGCGTCGCGCCCGACCACGAACGCTGGCTCGCGGGCCGCGAACGCGGTCTCGAGCGCTTCTGCACGGCGCGCAACGGCTTCCGCATCGGCGAGGTCGGCGGCCGCTACGACGACGTCTGCTTCGCGGCTGCCGAGCTCGAGTTCCGCCGCGGCTACGAGCTCGGCTTTAGAATGAACCAGGTCCGCAGCCGGCTGGAGCGCATCGACGACGAGATCCGCCTGGCCGAGGGCCAGCTCGCACGCAAGGCCGCAGAGCTCACCGACGCGGAGCGCGAGCGCCTGCAATGGCGGCTGCGCGAGCTCGCGGCGGAGCGCGGCTATGTGCAGCGCGAGCACGACGATCTCGAATGGCGCGGGCGCTCGCTGTGAACGCCGCGCGCCGCACCAACGGCGCGGGCGTTGGCGGTGGACACCGTGCGCCGCACACAGGGTATGGGTGCTCGACGTGAGCACGGCGTCGTAGCAAAGGACGAGGACAGGCATGACGATGATCCCGAACAGTCAGCAGCAGTACCAGCTCGTGCGCCAGGCCAAGGGCTTCGGCGACCGCGTGTTGCCCTTCGAGGCGGCCGAAGAGGCCTATGCCTGGATGGGCACGGGCGGCCACTTCGGCAAGATCGTGATCCGCCTTTGAATCCGAGCCTCGAACTCTTCGAACGCGAGCGTGCGGCCGGCCGGCCGCTGGTCGCAGCGATCGTCATCGCGACGACCGGCTCGACCTATCGCAAGCCGGGCGCCTGGATGCTGTTCGCGCAGTCCGGCGAGCGCGCCGGGCTGCTGAGCGGTGGCTGCCTCGAGGGCGATCTCGGCGAGCGCGCCGCGCGGCTGCTGGCCGAGGGACGCCGCCTCGAGCTCACGAGCTACGACAGCCGCAGCTCCGACGATCCGATCTGGGGGCTCGGCCTCGGCTGCGAAGGCCTGATGCAGATCCTGCTGCTGCGCGTCGACGCCACGGGCGGCTACCAGCCGCTCGCCGAGCTCGCGCGGCTCGAGGCCGCGGGCGAAGCCGGAAGCTGGAGCGTCGCGCTTGCAGTCGCGGGCGCGGGCGCGGGCGCGGCGCCCGGGCAGGTCTGGCTCGACGCACATGGGCAGCCTGCGGGTCTCTCGACTACGACGCTCGGTGGCGCAAGCGTCGAGCTGTTCGTCGCACAGGTCGCGCGCGCGCCGCGGGTGCTGATCTGCGGCGCCGGCCCCGACGTCGAGCCGGTGGTCGCCTGGGGCGCGGCGCTGAGCTGGCATCTCAGCGTCGTCGACCATCGCTCCGCCTACATCGACCCGGCGCGCTTTCCGGCCGCGCGGGCCGTACGCCGCCTCGACGCCGACGAGCTCGCGTGTGCGCTCGACCTGTCGCGCTTCGACGCCGCCGTGGTCATGAGCCACCATCTCATCGCCGACGGCCGGTATCTCGCCGCGCTCGCACCCGCGCCGATCCCCTACGTCGGCCTGCTCGGACCGGCGGCGCGACGCGAGCGCCTGTTCGCCGAGATCGGCGCGGCCGCCACGGCCACGCTGCGCCCGCGGCTGCGCGCACCGGTCGGGCTCGACCTCGGCGGCCGCACGCCCGAGGCGATCGCGCTGTCGATCGTCGCGGAGGTGCAGGCGGCGCTGCATGGCCGCCAGGGTGAACCCTTCTCGATGCATCTCGGACAGCCGAATCCCGAGGACGGCTGAACGTCGGTCGCGAAAGCAGAAGCGCGTCAGGAAGGCCGCCGAACGCCGCGCCGGGGTTCGGCACTGAGCGGATCCTCCGGCCAATAGTGCTTCGGATAGCGGCCGCGCATGTCCTTGCGCACCTCGACGTAGCCGTTGCGCCAGAACGAGGCGAGATCGCGCGTCACCTGCAGCGGGCGCTGCGCCGGCGAGAGCAGCTTGAAGGTCACGGGCAGCGTGCCGTTGGCGAGGCGCGGCGTCTCGGCCAGACCGAAGACTTCCTGCATGCGCATCGCGGCACAGGGCGCGAGCTCGTCGAGATAATCGATGCGGATCCGCGAGCCCGTGGGCAGAGTCAGATGGGTCGGCAGCCAAGCGTCGAGCTGTCGCTGCCGCTCGTAGCCGAGCCGTGCGCGCAGCGCCTCGCCGAGCGGCAGGCGGGCGAGCTGCGCACGTCTTGTGAGGCCTTCGAGCCAGGGACCGAGCCAGTCGCCGAGCTGTGCAAGCAGCGTCGCATCGTCGAACGGCAGCCAGTCGGAAGTTCCGGGCAAGCCGCGCGCCCGCGCGATTTCGACGCGTGCGCAGAGCGCGAGCGTCTCCTCATCCCAGGGCAGCGACTCCAGCCCGAGGCCATGCAGACCCTCGAGCAGCGCGGCCGTGGCCGCCGCGCGCGGCGGTGGCTGCAGCGGCCTTTGGTCGATGACCAGTGCGTCGAGCCGTTCGACGCGCCGCGCGACCACGGCCTGCTCGCGCACCGACCATTGCACCTCGTCGACCGTCTGGATGCGGCCGCCGGCCGCATCCTCGAGCGCCTCGCGATCCAGCGCCGCGGCCAGCAGGATCCGTGCCTCGCGGTCGCGATCGTCGAGCTCGACCGCGACGATGAACTCGCTGCGCGACAGCCGCTCGACCTGCGCGAATGCGGCACCGCGTCCATTGCTGAGCGCGAAGCGCCCCGACTCGCCACCGTCACGCAGGCGGCCGATCCGGTCGGGATAGGCGCAGGCGAGCAGCCGCCCGACGTCGCCGGCGTCGCCGCGACCGCCCTGCCCGTCGCGCTCGGCCCGCCTCTCGCCCGTGCTACCGCCACTATTCCTGCTCGCACTCGCGCTCGCGCCCGTACTCCCCGTCGCAGTCGCAGTTGCCGTTGCAGTCGCAGTTGCCGTTGCAGTCGCTGTCGATGTGGGGGTCGATGACGCTGCAGGTATCGCAGACACATCGTCACCTGCGAGGCGCCGGAACATCCCGACCGCACGTCGCGCCCGTGCGATGCCGCCGCGATCGGCGACCGCGCCGCCGGCCCACTCGCCGCGCAGCAGCTCGAGCCGCGTCGCCACGTCGGCATCGCGCGTGCCCGCCCCGCTCGCTGCCGTCGTCCTCGCGCCGCCGCGCAGCAGGTCGCGGTCCGACAGCAGCGCGGCGAGCTCCGCGCCCAGCGTCCCGAGACCGCGCCGGCGCGCCTCGACCAGCAGATGCGCGAGACGCGGATGGGCCGGGATCCGCGCCAGCTCGCGACCGTGCGGCGTCAGGCGGCCGGCGGCATCCAACGCACCGAGGCGTCGCAGCAGGTCGCGGGCACCGGCAAGCGTGGCCGCCGGCGGCGGATCGAGCCAGCGCAGCGCAGCGGCGTCGCGCGCACCCCAGCCGGCGAGCTCGAGCGCGAGCGGCGCAAGATCGGCGTCGAGGATCTCCGGCGACGTGAACGCCGCCAGGCTGCGCTGCGCCCCTTCGCTCCACAGGCGGTAGCAGACGCCGGGCGCGACGCGGCCGGCGCGGCCCTGTCGCTGGTCGGCGGAGGCCCGCGAGATCCGCTGCGTCTCGAGCCGGCTCATGCCGGTGACCGGGTCGAACGCCGCGCGGCGCACCAGTCCCGAATCGACGACCACGCGGATGCCGGGGATCGTCAGGCTGGTCTCGGCGACGTTGGTCGCGAGGATCACGCGTCGCGCCCCGCCCGGATCGGGCCCGAGCGCCGCGTCCTGCTCCGCGGCCGGCAGCTCGCCGTACAGCGGCAGCACGCCCGCCGCGACGTCGGCGAGGCGCGCCTGCACGCGGCGGATCTCGGCCGCACCGGGCAGGAATACCAGGATGTCGCCCACGTCGTCGCGCAGCGCGCGCTGCACGGCGAGCGCCGCCGCGGCCTCGGGCGAGTCCGGCCCGCCCGGCAGCAGGGGCAGGCCCTTGCCGAGGTAGCGCGTCTCGACCGGCCAGGCACGGCCGGCCGAGCTCACGCAGGGCACGTCGCCGAGCAGCGCCGCGGCGCTCTGGCCATCGAGCGTCGCCGACATGACGATCAGGCGCACCGCGCTGCCGAGCTGGGCACGGGCATCCAGGCTCAGCGTCAGACCGAGATCGGCCTGCAGGCTGCGCTCGTGGAACTCGTCGAACACCACTGCGGCGACGCCCTCGAGCGCCGGGTCGGCCTGCAGCAGCCGCGTGAATACGCCCTCGGTGACGACCTCGATGCGCGTGCGCGGCCCGACGCGCGTCTCCAGGCGCATCCGGTAGCCGACCGTCCCGCCGACCGGCTCGCCGAGACTCTGCGCCATGCGATGCGCCACGGCCCGCGCCGCGAGCCGCCGCGGCTCGAGCACCAGCACGCGCCGGTCGCGCGCCCACGGCTGCTGCGCGAGCACCAGCGGCACCACGGTGCTCTTGCCGGCTCCGGGCGGCGCCTGCAGCACCACGCCGTCGTGCGTGCGCAGGGCAGCGCAGAGCGCGGGCAGCGCCTCGTCGATCGGCAGGCCGGACGTGGACATCGGCGCAAGCAGTTCCATGGTGGCGCCGGCGGTGATTGCGCGGCGTCCGGGAATTGTATGCAATGCGCGGCATGCGGTTGCTCAAGAGGATCCTCGGCGCGCTGTTGGCGCTCGTCGCCGTCGCCTGGATCGCGCTCGCGGCCTGGGCCTACTGGCCGGCCGCCCCCGAGCTGCCGGTCGCGCAGCTGGCCACGGGCGAGGATCGCTTCGTCACGGTCGACGGCCTGCGCCTGCGCTATCGCAGCTATGGCAGCGCCGGCGAGGGCCGGCCCGAGCTGCTGCTGATCCACGGCTTCGCGAATTCGCTGCAGAGCTTTCGCCTGCTCG
>JADLDF010000251.1 GCA_020846815.1 Gammaproteobacteria bacterium
CCGATTTCTTCGCGCAGCACTACGGCGCCACCTGGCTGTCGGTCATCGTCGGCGTCGCCGGCATCGCCGCCCTGGTCGTCTACGTGCAGATCCAGATCACGGCGCTGGCGCTGATCCTGCGGCTGACGATCGGGCCGGAGATCTCGGCGCTGCAGTCGGCCCTGCTCGCAGCGGTCGTGATGCTGGCCTTCGTCTACGTCGCCGGGCTGCGCTCGGCGGCGTTCGCCGCGGGCGTCAAGGACGTGCTCATGATCGTCATGATCGTCGGCCTGAGCCTCGGCGTCGCCGAACGCGTCGGAGCCGTATCGATGCTCGAGGTCTACGAGCTCGCGCAGCAGCGCTTTCCCGGCATCGGCGACTTCCCCGGCCTGCGGCCCGAGGCCGGCCTGACGGCCACCTGGCTGATCACCGCGGCGCTGAACGTCGCGCTCGGCACCTGGATCTTCCCGCACATGTTCCAGCTCGCGTTCTCGGCGCGCGACGCCCTGGCGATCCGCCGCAACGCGGTCTGGCAGCCTCTGTACTCGCTGTCCTATTTCTTCATCATCCTGCTCGGCTTCGGTGCGCTGCTCGCCGGCACGCAGCCCGCCGATGGCAACCTCAACGCCGTACTGCTGCAGTTCGTCACCGACCGCTATCCCGCCTGGGCGATCGGCCTGCTCGCCGGCGGCGGCGCGCTGCTCGCGCTGGTGCCGGGCTCCATCCTGCTGCTCGGCGCCGCGTCGATCTTCGGTCGCAACGTGGTCCTGCCGCTGAAGCGCGATCTCGGCGACGCGACCGTGCTCTGGATATCGCGCGCCGCCATGGTCGGCTTCGCGGGCATCGCGGTATGGCTGACGCTGACGTCCAACCGGTCGCTGGTCGAAATCGGCCTCTCGGCCTATGCGGCGATCGGCATGCTCGCTCCCGGTGTGTTCCTCGCCTTCCTGTGGCGGCGCGCCAGCGCAGCCGGTGTGTTCGCCGGCATCGTCGCCGGCTACGTCGTGCTGCTGCTGCCGGCCGCGGCCGACGTCTGGAAGCGCCTGCTGCCGGAGTGGGACAGCGGCCTGGTTGCGATGCTCGTCAACGCGCTGGTCGCGGTACTGGCCAGCGTAGTGCTGCCCGCGCGTCCGCGACCGCAGACGACCACACCGCCCGTCGGCGGGCGCTGACGTCACGAAGCGCCCGGGCACGGGCACGCTGGCCTACAATATTTGCTTCTCGTGCCTTGCACGGAGGGATACACCATGACCGCCCCACGTCACGCGCTCGCAGTGCTCGCTGCGCTGCTGCTCGCCGTTCTCGCCCAATCCGCCGCCCAGGCACAGGCTGCCGGCAATCCGCAGTCGGCGCCCGCATCGCGGTCTACCTATTCCGACGACGAGGTGGTCAAGGCCGCGAACTCGTTCTTCGCGAGCGGCGCGCGCGAGCTCGGCGAGGTGCTGCAGAAGGTGCTCAAGGAAAAGGGCCGGCCGGTTGCGATCATCCGCGGCGAGGAAGCCGGCGGCGCGGTCGGCGTCGGCCTGCGCTATGGCCAGGGGGAGCTGCAGTTCAAGGGCGGCAGCGCCCGCAAGATCTACTGGCAGGGGCCTTCGATCGGCTTCGACGTCGGCGGCAATGCCGTGAAGGTCTTCGCGCTGGTCTACGACCTGCCGAACCCCGAAGCGCTGTTCCGCCGCTACCCGGGCATCGACGGCAGCCTATACTTCGTCGGCGGCTTCGGCGTGAACTACGTGCAGCGCGACGAGACGGTGATCGCCCCGGTGCGCTTCGGCCTCGGCTGGCGCCAGGGCATCAACCTCGGCTACATGAACTTCTCGCAGGAAAAGCGGCTGAACCCGTTCTGACAGACCCACGAGGACGACACCATGAGCCGTCGTGCACCTGACTTCGCCGCCACGCTGATCGCCGGCTGCGCGATCCTCGCCGCCGCGGCCGGCGGCGCCCATGCCGCGGAGCCTGCTTCCGGACCCGCTTCGGCGCCTATTTCGACACCTGCTTCGGGACCTGCTTCGGTACCCGCGTCGGAAACTGCAGGGGCACCTGCATCGGCGCCCACTGCGAAATCCACTGCGGCGCCTGCATCGGCCACACCGGCGCCCGCGGACGGTCCGCGGATGATCGCGGCCGACGGCAAGATAGTGCCCGGCCCGCGGCTCACACCGCAGCAGGTCAAGAGCGCGCTGCACCCGCGCTACCCGGCGGGCTGGACCTGCGCCGAATGCCACGACGTCTCCTTCGGCGTCGATTTCGTCTCGAGCGCGAGCCGCCAGTATGCGAACAACTTCCAGGCGCTGCCGCAGGAGGCGATCTGGGAGCGCATCGTGCAGTTCCTTCCCGGCCGGGAGCGTTTCGCGATGGCCAGCTCATACCGCAACCGCCCGCTCGCGACCACGGTCGACATGGTCCTCGACAAGGACGAGAAGGTCTTCTACATCGTCTCGGAAAAGGGCACCGAAAAGCTCATGCAGCTGCAGAAGAACCCGCATTTCAGCGCCGTGCGCGCCGATGGCTGGACCGTGGCCGCCGGCGGTGCGCGCCAGTGGATCAGCGTGCAGGTGAACGGCGAAGCGGAGCTCATCTCGGCCTCGGACCCGCGCTTCCTGCCGACGCTGGAGAAGTACAGCCTGGTGCGCATCTCCAAGGAACGGGCCGTGCGCCGCTTCGACATCCAGCGCGTCACGCCCCAGGAGATCGTGCTGTTCGACACGACGCTGCTGAAGGACGGCCAGTCGCCCTACCAGTACTGGAAGCGTCCCGAGGCGCCGACGCGCTCCGGGAAGCGCGCGCCGGGCCGCTGAGCTCCGGCGCCGCGGCGGTCGCCGCCTCAAGGACGACAGGCGACTTCGAAGCGCTCGAGCGTCACCGGCATGTCTGCGGCCCACTTGCGACCGAGCGACTCGAGCTCGCGGCCGAAAAAGCGCACGTGCAGCTCGCGCCATGCGGCGAGCGGCCGTATCGGCTGGCCTTCGTAGCGGCTATCCTCGGCCGTGACCCGGTCGAACGGCAGCTCCTTGACCTCGGTGGTGCGCAGCACGGCCGCGGCCGTGCCGTCGGCATCGAGCAGCACCGAGTAGCCGCCGACCACCGGACGACGCGACGGATCGGGGTCGTAGAGCCAGGGCGAGGTGGTCGTGATCGTCTTCTCGCCGGAGAGGATCAGCGAGTACATGTTCCGCGTCGACTCGGGCGTGACGCCGAGGCGACGCTCGCGCACGCGCGCATCGCTACCCGCGCCGAGCTGCTTCGCACAGCGCTGCCAGGCCGCCTGCGCGGCCTTGCCGAGGACCGAGGTGCCGGCGGGCGCCGCCGCGGCAGGCGCGGCCTGGGCGCGTGCCGCGAACGCCGTACCGATGTCCTCGACCAGCAGCGTCTCGTAGAAATCGCGCGCCGCCGAAGTGGCCGCCTCGAGCATCGCGAGCTGCTCTTCCTCGGGAGCCACGTCGCGGCAGGCGGCGAAGCGCCCCTGCAGCGTGAAGCGCAGGTACTGCACGCGGGCAGCCTGGCGGCCGCCCGCGGCCGAGCGTCGCCAGTAGGACTCGGCCAGGCAGGGATCGGTCGGCGCACCGGGTCGGCTGCGCGTGATGAAGGTGCCGAACACGAACTGCGCCTGCGCATAGCCGCCGTCGGCGGCGCGGCGCATCTCCTCGACCGCGCGCGCGTTCTGGTTCGAGTAGAAGAGGATGCGCGCGAGCTGGTAGCGAGCGCGGGCATTGGCCGGCTCGGCGGCGAGCACGCGCTCGCAGGCCGCGATCGCGACCGGCAGGTCGATGCGCTCGCGCTCGACGCCGGCGGAAATCCGCTGCGGATCCTCGGGATGCGCCGCGAGGCGGTCGCATTCGTTCGCGACATCGGCGGCCCCGGCCCGCGGCATCGATGCGGCGGCCGCGCAGAACAGCAGCGCGGCGGCGAGACAATGGTGAAGTCGCGGCATGATATTCGTCTCCCCTGCAATGCGGCGCCGGTCGGGAAACGCCCCGTCAGCGCCGCGACGCCATCCAGTCATCGACGTGCTCGCGCAGCGCCCAGAGCGGAACGTAACCGTTTTCGAGCACCGCTGCATGGAACGCGCGCAGATCGAATCGCGGACCGAGCTCGCGGCGTGCCCGCTCGCGCTCGGCGACGATCTGCAGCATGCCCACGGTGAAGGCCGTCGCCTACCCCGGCACGGCGAGATAGCGGTCGACCGCCTGCTCGTTGGCCTCGTGCGGGCTCGGCGTGTTCTCGTCCAGCCAGCGGATCGCCTGCTCGCGGCTCCAGCGCCGGGCGTGCAGCCCGCTGTCGACGACCAGGCGCGCCGCGCGCCACAGCTCGCCCGCGAGGCGGCCGAAGTCGGCAGACGGATCCTCGTAGAAGCCCAGCTCGTGTGCGAGCCGTTCGGCATACAGCGCCCAGCCTTCGACGAAGGCCGTGTCCTGCCACCAGCGGTTGACCTTGCGCAGCCGCGGGATCGTCGGGTCGACGAGGATGCTGGAGATCTGCGGGTGATGGCCCGGCAGCGCCTCGTGGTAGAGCAGCGCCTCGAGGTCGTAGAGCGGCCGCGTCTCGAGGCGCAGCAGGTTGAGATGGACGACGCCGGGCCGACTGCCGTCCGGCGTGCCGGGCTCATAGAAACCGCCGGGTGCGCCGGCGACGAGCTCGCGCGCCTGCGCGAGCAGAATCGAATAGACGGAGCGCGGCAGACGCACTCCGGCGGCCGACTGTGCCTCGAGGCGCTGCACCAGTCCCTCGAGATGCGGCCCCGCGGCCGAAAGACGCCGCAGCCAGCCGCGCGCCGCAGCGAGGTCCGTCACCGGCTGGCTGGCGAGCACGCGCGGCACGTCGACGTGCGGGCCGACGATCTGGTTCAGCGGATACAGATGGTTGCGCCAGCGGTGGCGCTCCAGCAGCAGCTCCTGCTGGCGGATGAAGATGCGTCGCTGCAGGCGCTCGCGCGGTCCGAGCGCGGCCTCGGGGAAGGCGAGCGCCGCGTCGAGCTCGCGCTGCGCCAGCGCGGCCTCGGCCGCGAGCCCCGCGTCGGAGAGGTCCTCCCAGTGCTCGTCGCCGCGCCGGTCGCCCTGCGCGGTCGCGAGCGAGGGATTCGCGTCGAGCAGGCGCTCGTAGGCGCCGTCGAGCAGGGCCGCGAATGCGCTCGCCGCTCCCGGCGAGGGGGGGCAGCGACTGCGGCCGTAGCTGCGGTCGGAGCCGGAGCCTCATTCTCAGCTGCAGTCATAGCTGTAGCTGAAGGTCGAGGCCCATTTTCCGCTGTGGCCATAGCTGTGGCCAAAGCCCGAGCCCCATTCTCAGCTGCGCCCACGGCTGCAGCCGGAGCTGCAGCCTCCATCTCGGTCTCGATCTCAGCCGCAGACTCGGCCACACCCGCGGCGGCAGCCGATGCCACGCCCGCGATGGCAATGGCGAGCACCGCCACCAGCGCACTGCGACGGCGACCTGGTGACGGCCATGACCGCCCTACCGGCAACACCGTGCAGTACCTTGGCACAATCACTGGTTGAGGCCGTATTTCATGATCCGCCCGTGTGGCCCTTCGCGATCGCGCTCCAGCGCGTAGACGTCGCCGGGCGGGCCGCGGCGGCGCGAGGTGACCGCGGCGATCGCGGCGCGATCCGCGTCGCTCAGCTCGACCTCGCCGATGCGCCGGTGCGCGTCGAGATGCGCGGTACTGGTCGCGCCGACGATCGCCGCGGCGACGCCCGGGCGGTCGAGCGCGGCGCGCATCGCGACCGTCGCGATGTCGCAGCGCCGGCGCAGCGCGATGTCGTGCAGCACCTCGAGCAACTCCTGGAACAGCGGCCAGCCACCGAACTCGTCGATGATCAGGCGGTACTTGACCAGCGAGCGGTTCGCGAGCGGCGCGGCCGGCGCGGCGGCGCCGAGCCAGCGTTCCGACAGGAAGCCCCCGGCGACGGTGCCGTAGCAGAGCAACGCGATGCCGCGTTCGCGACAGAGCTCCACCATGCCGTGCTCCGGACGATCGTCGAGCAGGGAGTACTGCAGCTGGTGCGTGAACACCGGCACGCCGGCCGCAAGCAGCTCGCGCAGCTGCGCGGTGCCGAAGTTCGTCAGGCCGATGTGCTCGATCTTGCCGGCGCGTTGCAGGCGCTCGAGCTGCAGCGCGATCTCGACGTAGCGCGGCACGCCGTAGTCCCACCAGTGGAACTGCACGAGATCGAGACGCTCCATGCCGAGCCGCACCAGTGAACGCTCGACGATGCCCACGACGTAGCGCGCGTCGGCCGTGGCCAGCGCGTCGAGATCCGGCACGAACTTGGTGTGCACGCGGACCCGGCGCGCATGCTCCGGGAACTCGCGCCGGAACCGGCCGATGAGCTCCTCGACACCGGTGTAGATGTCGGCGCAGTCGAAGGTCGTGACGCCCGCTTCGACGAAGCGCGCCATGTCGCGCGTCGCCTGCGCGGGATCGACCTCGCCGTGGCCGCCGGCGAGATGCCAGCCACCCTTGATCAGCCGCGAGACCACATAGCCTGGGGCGAGCTCCCGTTGCGGAATCACCCGGCCTCCCCGGCCGCGGCGGCGGGCGGCAGCGGCACGGCGCTGGTATCGGCGTGGCGGAAGCGGCGCTTGCCGGTGCGCACGATCCGCAAGCGGGTCGGGCAGTTCGGGTCCGGGCAGGCGACCTCGGCATCGGTCGACATCCAGTCGCTGGCATCGGTGACGCGCTGCTTGGCGGCGAGCAGCGGCAGCACCGCCGCGAGCGAGTAGATCGAAAACCCCTGGCCGGGCGGCAGCGTCAGCATCTCGCCCTGCAGCACGAAGTGATCGCCTGGCCTCGCGCCGCAGAGGATGCGTCGGCCCTCCGGCACGATGACCTCCACACGCAGGTCGTAGAGCTCGAAGCTATCGTCGGGCAGGAGCGGCGCAGCGGTGGTGGTCGTCATCGGCGGTCCTTGCGGGGCGCATCGACTGCGATGCGCCGGGACGCGTAGTCTACCGTCCCTCGGAAGCGCTCAACCGGCCCGGAAGCGAGCGAGCTGTGCCGCAGCCGTGGCGCGTACCCTGTGCTGCAACAGCGGCGCCCAGCCGAGCAGCAGGCCCGGCAGCCCGAGCGCCTGGCGCGACCAGCACCACAGGTCGAACTCGTCGACGTGCGCCACGATCCGGCCCTCGTGGAAACGGAACTCGGCGTGGACGACGTTGTGCACTTCGCGGCCCGTGCCCGAGAACGGATACCACGCCTGCCAGTCGGCACGACCCGTCGTCTCGTCGGCCTCGACGCCGGTGACCTCGACCCGGATGCGGGTCGCGCGCCTGCAGAGCAGGCGCCACATGTCGCCGACCTCGGGCCCGGCCAGCGCCGTGAACACCGGGTCGCAGAACGAGGCACCGGGATCGTAGCAGGCCGCCATGGCCTCGCCGTCGCGACGCGCCAGCGCGGCATACAGCTCGCGGATCAGCCGCTCGTTGTCGTGCACCCTCGCCTCGCTTACCCGAACCGGGCATGCCGGAGACGGCCTGGATGCCCTGCAGATTCCTCGCTTTCGGCGCCGCTGTCGAGCGCCCGGCGGCAGGTCGCGGCGGGCGGCGGCGAACCCCGGCCGGATGTCCGGGCGGCCGCGATCGCGTAATGTTGCGGCCCATGAAGCTCCAGCAACTGCGCTACCTCGTAGCCATCGTCGACAGCGGCCTGAACATCTCCGCAGCCGCCGAGAAGCTGCACACTTCGCAGCCGGGCGTGAGCCGCCAGATCAAGCTGCTCGAGGACGAGCTGGGTTTCGAGCTGTTCCTGCGCGAGGGCCGCGCGCTGACGCGCCTGACGCAGTCCGGCCAGCGCGTCGTCGAGCGCGCGCAGCGCATCCTGCGCGAGGCGCAGGCGATCAAGGGCATGTCGCTCGACGTGC
>JADLDF010000252.1 GCA_020846815.1 Gammaproteobacteria bacterium
CCGGCGTCCGCGGCCGCCGAGCCGCCGTTCGTCGCCGCGGGCACCGTGATCGCCTCGGGCAGCGTCGCGGGGCGGGCACCGGCGCCGGGTGGCGATGCCGCGGCCACTCCGGCGGGCACGCCGCTGCCGACGCCGGTCGCGGGCTGGGACATCACCCAGATCGGCCCCGGCTATTACAGCTTCCGCTACACCGGCACGCGGAACGTCTTCCTGATCACGCCGCGCGGCGTCATCGTCACCGATCCGATCGAGCCGGCGGCCGCACGCATCCTGCGCGACGAGCTGCGCAAGCTCACCGACCAGCCGGTGAAGTACGTCGTCTACAGCCACCAGCACTGGGACCACGTGCTCGGCGGCCAGGTGTTCGCCGACGAGGGCGCCACCTTCGTCAGCCACGCGAACTGTCTCGCGCACTTCGACGACCGGCCGAACCCGCAGCTCGTGCGTCCCGGGCTCACGTTCCGGGGTGAGCGCCACGTGCTGCGCCTCGGCGGGCGCGCGCTGACGCTGCGCTGGCTCGGCAGCAACCACGGCGACTGCCTGGTCGTGATGACGCCCGACGGCACCGACGTGCCGTTCGTCGTCGACCTCGCGACCGCGGGCGGCATGCCGCTGCCGATGATCCCGGACTATTCCCTGCACCACTGGGTGCGCGCGCTGCGCGAGCTCGAGGGCTGGAGCTTCACGCAGTACGTCGGCGGTCACGGCCCGGTGCTCGCCCACGAGTCGCGGCTCGGCGAGCGTCGCGAATACCTCGAGGCGCTGCTGGCCGAGACGAAAAGGGAAATGGACGCAGGCACGCCCGAAGCGCAGATCCCGGAGCTCGTCGCCGAACGGCTGCGCGAGCGCTTCGCGCACCTGCGCGGCTTCAACGGCATCGTGCGCGACAACGTGCGGCGGGCGATGACCTACTACGCCATGGGCTGGTGAACCGCTGCGGCCGCGGCGACGACCGCCCGCGGCCGGGCGATCGCGCCGGATCGCCTCGGCTCAGGTCTTCGAGGCCTGGAAGATGCTCTCGATCGCCCGGTCGAGCGCCGCGTTGAACTCGGCGTCGCTCTGCTGCGCGGTGAGGCCCTCGGTCAGCGCGCGCGAGAAGCTCGCGACCATGCCGTGCTGGCGCGCGAGCTTGGTGTTCGCGTCGGCGCGCGAATAGCCGCCCGAAAGCGCCACGACCTTCAGCACGCGCGGGTGCTTGACGAAGTCCGCGTACAGATCGTCCTCGTTCGGCAGCGTCAGCTTCAGCATCACGAGCTGCCCCTCCGGCAGCGCGTCGAGGCCCTTCTTCAGCGCGGCCTTGAGCAGCTTCTCGGCGCCGGCCTTGTCCGGGCACTTGATGTCGACCTCCGGCTCGATGATCGGCACGAGGCCCGCGGCGACCACCTGCTTCGCGACCGCGAACTGCTGGTCGACGACCGCCTGGATGCCGGCGGCATTCGCCTGCTTGATGACCGAGCGCTCCTTGGTGCCGAAGATGCCCTTGGACTTCGCCTTGGCCAGCAGCTTGTCGAGCTCCGGCATGGGCTTCATCGTCTGCACGCCGTCAGCCTCGTCGGCGAGGCCCTTGTCGATCTTCAGGATCGGCACGACCTTCTTGTTCTCCCAGAGAAACTGCGCGGTCGGCTTGCCCTGGATCTCGCGGTCCATGGTCGCCTCGAACAGGATCGCGGCGAGGATGCGATCGCCGTTGAACGCGGGGCTGGTGATGATCCGCGTCCGCATCTGGTGGATCAGGTCCATCATCTGCGTCTCGCCCGAATACGCATTCTCGGCGATGCCGTAGAGCTTCAGGGCCTTGGGCGTGCTGCCGCCGCTCTGGTCGAGCGCCGCGATGAAGCCGGGCTGGGTGCGGAATTTGGCTTTCTGCTGTTCGAAATTGCTCATGGATCGCCTCGTGTCTTGAAGGATTAGGCCTGCCCCAAAGCCGGCCATTCTAGCCGGTCCGGGCGGCCGGGCACGTGACGGAATTCCCGCCGCAGACGATCCCGCCAGAACGGCGGGCTCAGCCCTGGAGCCGCGTCGCCTCGAGCGTGATCTCGGGCACGGCGGCCAGCGCCTTGGACAGGGGGCAGCTCGTCTTCGCGGTCTGGGCGATCAGCGCGAACTGCGTGTCGTCGATCCCGGGCACGACCGCCTGCAGGTGCAGCGCGATGCGATCGATGAGGAAGCCCTCGCCTTCGGAAACCAGGCGCACCGTGACGCGCGTCTCGATCGAAGTGGTCGCGAAGCCCGCCTTGTCGCAGGCGAACGAGAACGCCATGGTGAAGCAGGCGGCATGCGCTGCGGCCAGCAGCTCCTCGGGATTCGTGCCGCGTCGCTCGTCCTGGAAACGACTGCCGAATCCATAGGGATAGGCATGCAGCGCGGCCGTCTGCGTGCTGATCGCCCCACGGCCTTGCCGGCCCCGCCCCTCCCAGTGCACCGAGGCGGTCTTCTCGATGGGATACATGGCCCGACACTAGGCAGGAGCTGCGTGGCGCGTCGGTGCCCTGACGCACGCAGCGCCGCCGCGAGTCAGCGGCCGGCGCGCAGCGCCCGGGTGGTGACGATATCGGTGCTCTCGGTCTGCGGGTCGAAGATCACCTGGGCCTCGCCACGCTCGAGCTGGCGCAGCACCTGCTGCACCTTGGTCTCGAGCGGCACGTCCTGCGCGCCGTATTCCGTGCCCTCGCGCAGCACGAATGCTTCGAGCAGGCCGCGCAGCGCGTCCGGCGAGAGCGCTTCGTGCGGGATCTGCAGCGGCGGCTCGGCGGCGGCGTCGCTCGGCCACTGCGACGGCGCGTCGTCTTCCCCGGAAGCGGTGTTCATGGTGTCGGCATGGACAGGCACTGCGGCGGCCTCGCAGCCCCGTCGCCGGAGCTGCGAGCCCGCGGCTCAGGAGAGGTGCTGGTTGATCTCGCTGTAGATCCCGTTCGGATCGAACATCGAGAACGAGCGCAGCCGGATCACGCTGCTGCCGTCGTGCGACGGCACCTCCCAGCTCGTCGGCGGCACCGTGATGGTCGCACCGGCCGCGACCGCGCGCTGGTGCGCGCCATCGACATCGTCGGTCTGCACGACCAGGATCGCCTCGCCCATGCGCACCTTGCTGCGGTTCACCGGCACCGCAGTGTCGAACGGCGGGTTCACGTATTGCAGGAAGCCGACCATGCCGATGCGCGGATCCTCGGCCTTCAGCAGCACCAGCTTGACCGGCTCGTCGTTCGGGCCGACCGGCGGGAAGCCGCGCTTGGCCACCAGCGAGTGGTCGTAGAAGCGCGTCCAGCCGAACACGGATTCGTAGAACTGCGCCGCCTTCACGGCGTCCGGCACGATGAAGGTCGTGCGCCTGAGTATGCCCGTCGTCATCATTTCCCCCTGCAGTGCTGCCTCGATGGCTCCCGCGACGACCGCCACCGGCGGCCTCGCCCCTTGTTCCGACTCCCGCCCGAACCGCGATCCGGGTCTAAGTAGGTAGCCACAAATATTGCAACACGATCGCGGGTGAGGCGATAGTGTTGGGATGGAAACACACAGTCGGCCTCTTTTCGCGTCGGTTCACACGCTGCGACCGGCGGCGACTCGAGCAGGCGCTGCAGGGCGAGCGCGATGCACGGCGTTACCGACGTCTCGAGGCCGTGCTTGCGGTCGCCAGTGGTGAGCGCGTGGCGGCCGTGGCGACACGGATGCGCGCCGAGCGCTCCACGGTTCATCGCTGGTGCGAGCGCCATCGCAGCGATCGTGACGCGCAGGCGCTGTCGGATCGGCCCGGACGGGGTCGCCACCGCGTGGCCCCACAACTGACTCGGACCGCGCTCGCACGCTGGCTTCGAAGCGATCCGCGCAAAGCAGGGATCGAGGCGAACCTGTGGACGGTGCCGATGCTCAGCGCGCACCTGCGCGCGCAGGGCCTCTCGATCAGCGCGCGCACGCTGCGCCGGCGCATTCGCGAAGCACGTTTCCGCTGGAAGCGGCGGCGGTACGTGTATCACGAGCGAGCCGACCATGTGGGAGCGAAATAAAGGCGGCTCGTTCGCCGGCTGAAACAGGCCTTTGAGCCCACAGACGTGGTGCTGTTCACCGACTGGACGCTGCTGAGACTCTTTCCGCCCCTGCGCTCGATGTGGGCTGAGGTGGGGCAGCAGACGCGTGTCGAGATCACCGGCCGCAACGCCAAGCGCGTGCTCTTTGGCACCATCGATCTGCACAGTGCGCAGCGCATCATCTACATCGGTCGTGGAGCGGGCTCGAGCGAAGTGCAGGTCTTTCTGCGCTATCTGCGAAAGCGCCACCCTCGAGCGGGCACGATCTGGCTGCTTGCCGATCGAGCCAGCGGTCACACCGCGCGCGCCACCGCGGTGATGGCCGCGCAGCTCGACATCGTCTTCCTGTGGCTGCCCAAGCAGTGGCCGGAGCTCAACGCCATGGACCAGCTGTGGAGGTCGCTCAAGCATGAGGTGGCCGCCAACCGTCAAGCCACCTCGATCGACGAGCTCGCGCAGGGCGGAGGCTGACGCCGACATCCCTTACCGGTGCTGCGCGCATCGAGGCCGCCGGGCTTCGGCCGCATGCCTGTGGAGCACCCGACCCCGGCGTCCTCCGCTCGCGCTGTGTCACGAGATCTTCAGGATCACCTTGCCATCGCGCTCCGCGCCGGTACGACCCGCGCGCGCGCAGGCCTCGACGACCTGTTCGAGCGTGTAGACACCGGCGATCTTCGCGACCAGCTCGCCGCGCGCCATCAGGCCCGCGAGGCGCACGTACATCTCGCGTACCTGCTGCTGCGTGCGCCTCTGCTGGA
>JADLDF010000253.1 GCA_020846815.1 Gammaproteobacteria bacterium
AAGGTGGTGGCCAGCCAGGATGACGGCTTTCTCGAGTCCGAGTGCGTTTCCTGCGGCGCCTGCGTGGAGTCCTGTCCCACCGGCGCGCTCACCGAAAAGACGCTGATTAGCCTCGGCCAGCCTGAGACGGCCGTGACCACCACCTGCGCCTACTGCGGCGTGGGCTGCTCGCTGGATGCCGAGGTCAAAGGCCAGACCGTGGTGCGCATGGTGCCCAGCCGCGAGGGCAAGGCCAACCGCGGCCATGCCTGCATCAAGGGCCGCTTCGCCTGGGGCTATGCCACGCACGAGGACCGCATCACCTCGCCGATGATCCGGCGCAGGATCAGCGACCCCTGGCAGAAGGTCGGCTGGGACGAGGCCTTCGCCTATGCGGCCGGTGAGTTCCGGCGCATCCAGGCGAAGTACGGCCGCCACTCGGTGGGCGGCATCGCCTCCAGCCGCTGCACCAACGAAGAGGCCTTCCTGGTGCAGAAGCTGGTGCGTGCGGCGCTGGGCACCAACAACGTGGACACCTGCGCGCGCGTCTGCCATTCGCCCACCGGCTATGGCCTGGGCCAGACGCTGGGCACCTCGGCCGGCACGCAGAACTTCGACTCGGTGCAGTTCTCCGACGTCATCGTGGTCATCGGCGCCAACCCCACGGAAGGCCATCCGGTGTTCGGCTCGCGCATGAAGCGCCGGCTGCGCGAGGGCGCCAGGCTCATCGTCATCGACCCGCGCGAGATCGAGCTGGTGTCGAGCCCGCACATCCAGGCCGACTACCACCTGCAGCTTCGCCCCGGCACCAACGTGGCCATCATCAATGCGCTGGCGCACGTGATCGCAACCGAGGGGCTGATCAACGAGGCCTACGTGGCCGAGCGCTGCGAGAAGGAACCCTTCGAGCGCTGGCGCCGGTTCGTCTCCGAGCAGCGCAATTCCCCCGAGGCGCTGGAGCAGGCCACCGGCGTGCCGGCGCGGCTGGTGCGCGGCGCGGCGCGGCTGTACGCCACCGGCGGCAACGGCGCCATCTACTACGGCCTGGGCGTCACCGAGCACAGCCAGGGCAGCACCATGGTCATGGGCATCGCCAACCTCGCCATGGCCACCGGCAACATCGGCCGAGAGGGCGTGGGTGTGAACCCGCTGCGCGGCCAGAACAACGTGCAGGGCTCCTGCGACATGGGCTCGTTCCCGCACGAGCTGTCCGGCTACCGCCATATCTCGGACGAGGCCACGCGCGCCGTGTTCGACTCCCTGTGGGGCGTGACGCTGGACAGCGAGCCCGGCCTGCGCCTGCCGAACATGATGGACGCGGCGATGGACGGCACCTTCAGGGCGCTGTACGTGCAGGGCGAGGATCCGGCGCAGTCCGACCCGAACACCCAGCACATCACCGCCGCGCTGTCCGCCATGGAATGCGTGATCGTGCAGGACCTGTTCCTGAACGAGACGGCGAAGTACGCGCACGTGTTCTTCCCCGGCTCCTCCTTCCTCGAGAAGGACGGCACCTTCACCAATGCCGAGCGGCGCATCTCGCGCGTGCGCAGGATCATGGAGCCGCTGGGTGGCCTCGCCGACTGGGAGGTCACGGTGCGCTTCGCGAAGGCGCTGGGCTACGAGATGGACTACTCGCACCCGTCCGAGATCATGGACGAGATCGCGCGGCTGACGCCCACCTTCGCCGGCGTGTCCTTCGACAAGCTGGACCTCGAGGGCAGCGTGCAGTGGCCATGCAACGAGAAGGCCCCGCAGGGCACGCCCACCATGCACATCGGCGGCTTCGTGCGCGGCAAGGGCCGCTTCTTCGTCACCGAGTACGTGCCCACGCCCGAGCGCGTCAACGCGCGCTTCCCGCTGATCCTCACCACCGGCCGCGTGCTCACGCAGTACAACGTCGGCGCGCAGACGCGCCGCACGCCGAACTCGATGTGGTACGACGAGGATCGCGTGGAGATCCATCCGCACGATGCCGAGGACCGCGGCATCGTCACCGGCGACTGGGTGGGCGTCACCAGCCGCGCAGGCGAGACCGTGCTGCGCGCCGTGGTCACCGAGACGGTGCAGCCCGGCGTCATCTACACCACCTTCCACTTCCCCGAGTCGGGGGCGAACGTCATCACCACCGAGAACTCGGACTGGGCCACCAACTGCCCCGAGTACAAGGTGACCGCGGTGCAGGCGACCAAGGTGCAGCAGCCGGCCGAGTGGCAGCGGCGCTATGCGGAGATGAACCGCCGCCAGCTGGAGCTGTTGCGGCCCACCCGCGCCAAGGGCCGTTGAGGACGCGAGCAATGGACATCCACCACCTGGTCTCCATGGTCAACCAGATCGGCGAGTTCTGGGATACCGAATACGGCAGCGACAAGGCGCCGCCCGCCATCGCCAGCCACATCGCGCGCTTCTGGGAGCCACGCATGCGGCGCGAAATCATCCTTTACGCGCAGGCCGGCGGGCCGGGGCTCTCGCCTAGTGCGCAGGCGGCGGTGCTGACGCTGCCGCTGCCGGCGGCGCGCCGCTGAGTGGCTGGATTCTTCCCGGCTCGACTTGCATCAGGAGTTCCGCGAGCTGGCGAGTGCCGGATTCACGCCGCTGGGGGTCCTTCAGGCGACCACGCTCAGTACCGTAAGGCGCGCGAGTCGAACGATGCTCATAGGGAAAACTCCGTGCTTCATCGAGTGGTTCGCCGAGGAGGCGAAGCGGCTCTACGGTGACGTGATTCCTAAGCCCTTCGGCGGACAAGTGGAGCGCCGTCCTGAAGCAGCCGGTCGGCGTGATGGTCCGCATCACCCTATGGAATTTCCCGGGCGCCATGCTCGGCCGCAAGATCGGCCCGGCGCTGGCGGCGGGCTGCACCGTGGTCTGCAAACCTGCGAACAGCACGCCGCTGTCGGTGCTCGCCATCGCCGTCTTGGTCGAGCGAGTCGGGTTCCCGGCCGGCGTCAGGTGCTCGACACGTTCGAGCGCCGCTTCGGGCTCATCGTGCAGCGCCCGGCGAACGCGACGCACGAATTGCCTCTGTCCCGCGGCTGCGCGTGTTACGTTGGCCCGATTCGAACCTCCGCACGGTAGCTTCGTGAACAAGCCGCTCCTGATCCTGTTCTTCGTTGTCATCATCGACCTGCTCGGCTTCGGCATCCTCGTGCCGCTGATACCGTACATGGCGGACAACTTCGGCGCTTCGCCGGAGCTCATTACGCCGATCCTCGGCACGTACTCGCTGTGCCAACTCATCGCGGCGCCGGTGTGGGGGCGCCTCAGCGATCGCTACGGTCGGCGTCCGATCCTCATGATCAGCCTGGCGGGCGCGTGCGCGTCCTACGCCGTCCTGGGGCTTTCGACCACCATTGCGGGCCTGCTCGCCTCGCGCGTGCTCGGCGGCTTCATGGCCGGCAACGTATCGGCGGCATTCGCCTATGCATCGGACGTCAGCACGCCGGAGAAGCGCGCCGGCGCGCTCGGCATGGTGGGCGCCGCCATCGGTCTCGGCTTCATGATCGGGCCCGGCCTGGGCGGGCTGCTCGTCGGCGACGATCCGCACACGGCCAACTTCACCGTGCCGGCCGTGGTGTCCTGCGGGCTGTCGCTGCTCGCCATCGGCCTCGTGTACTTCGCGCTGCCGGAGAGCCATGGCGCCGAGAAGCGCGCCATGCGCGAATCGCAGCGCGGCGCGAGCCCCCTGAAGGTGCTGTCCGAGCGGCCGGGCCTGCGCTACGTGGCGGGCGCGGCGCTGCTCGTGCTGTTCTCGCAGGCGACGCTCGAGGCGATCTTCGCGATCTGGGCGATGAACCGCTTCGGCTTCGGGCCGCGCACGGTCGGCCTCACGCTGTTCGGGCTCGCGGCCATCGTCGTCGTCATGCAGGGCGGTCTGGTGCGCACGCTCGCGCCGCGCTTCGGGGAGGTCCGCCTCGCCGTGGCGGGTGCCGCCTCGTACGTCATCGGGCTGCTGACGGTCGCGTCGTCGCCGGGCTACTCGGTGACGATGCTCGGGCTCGCGTTCTGCGGCATCGGCGCCGGTGCGTTCACGCCGAGCGCCTCGGCGCTCGCCTCCAAGCAGGCCACGGGCGCCGATCGCGGCAGCGTCATGGGCACGTACCAGGCGGCCGGCAGCCTCGCGCGGGTCATCGCGCCGTTCCTCGCCGGCACCCTCTACGCGCGGGTCGGCACGTGGGCGCCGTTCGTCGTCGGCGCGATGGTCACGCTGCCGGCGGCGTGGCTCGTCATGCGCTCGGAACAGTATCAGCCGGCCGCCGCCGCAGCGTAAGGCTGCTCGTGCTCTTCCCGCTCGCGTCGTACCGTAGCGACATTTCGACGGGTACCCCGTGGATCACTACATTGAGTGGCCCTCCGCGGCTTCGGCCTGATGAGCTTCCACCTCCGCCGCCGCGCCTTGGCGAATGCACTGATGCTGGGCCACGGGCTGCTGGCGGTCGCCGGCTTCCTGGCGCTGATCGCAGCCGCGTTCGCCAAGCCGTGAAAGCGCTGCGCCTCGCCGGGCATCCGCTGCACCCGATGCTGGTGCACTTTCCGATTGCGCTGTGGACCCTGGCCGTCGTCGCGACGCCGGTGGGCTGCTCGCGGACCATGCCCGGCGGTGGCTCGGTTTAGGCTGCCAGGCGCTCGGTCTGGGGACGGCGATGCTGGCGGGATGGCTCGACTATGCGAGCCTGGCGCACAGCCATCCCGCGCAGGACACCGCCGTCGCGTACCTGCTGGTGATGAGCACGGCCTGGCTGTCGTTCCTGGCGAGCCTGGGACTGCGGGGCCTGCCCGACGGCGGCCCGCCGTCGTGGCCGGCGATCGCAGTCGCCGGTTTCGGCTTTGTCGCGATGGCCGTGGGGGGGGATGGCTCGGCGGCAGGCTGGTCTATGGATTCGGCGTCGGCATCAGTGTCGATGCCAGGTGCACCACCTCCACAGTAATCCACGGCATGTAGAATGGCTGCAGGCGATCGAGGCGAGAAGGGCCGCCGAGTGGGGTCATGACGCAGGTACTGCCCATTGCTGCCATCGTTTACAGCACGCGGGGCGCGGCCGACGGGCCGATGAACGAGTTCGCCCGGAGCCTGCGCCAGCGCGGGTTTCGGGTGGGCGGCCTCGTCCAGCAGCAGACGCACGACGGCCCGGGCGGAGCCCGGCGCATGATGCTCACCGATCTCGAGAGCGGAGAGCGTTTCGACATTGGCCAGAAGCTCGGCTCCGGGTCGGGCTCGGGCTGTGTCGATCCTGGCGTGCTCGCGGGGGCCGGCGCCGCGCTGCGCCGTGCGCTCGCCGAGGGCGCCGATCTCGTCATCGTGAGCCGCTTCGGCGAGCTCGAAGCGACAGGCGGCGGCTTCGCCAGCGAGATGCTCGAGCTCATGGGCGGGAGCGTGCCGCTGCTCACCGCCGTGAGCAGCCGCTTCCTCGAGAGCTGGCGGCGTTTCACAGGTGGCGCCGGCGTGGAACTGGCTGCGGATGCCGGCGCACTTGATGCCTGGTTTGCGGGGCTCGATCGCGCGGGCGAATAGCATGACGTCGACGATCGCCGACATCGATTTCGGCCGTCTCTACCGCGAACACTCGCTCGCGGCCTCGCGCCTGCCTAAGTCCGCGGCTGTCTGGGATGCGCGTGCCGCTGACTTGCAGCACCGCGGAGGGCAGAGTGGCTACGCCGAGGCCTTCATCGCGCGCATGGACCTCACGGGCGCGACGACTCTGCTCGATGTGGGCTGCGGCCCCGGAACCATCTGCCTGCCGCTGGCTGTCCGGCTCGAACGCGTCTACGGTCTCGATCACAGCCGTGCGATGCTCGATGCGCTGCGCGCCGGTGCCGCGGCGCAGGGGCTCGCAAACGTCGAGGCACTGCATCGGGCGTGGGAGGACGATTGGTCGGAAGTGCCCGCTTGCGACATCGTCGTGGCATCGCGCTCCACCAGCGTACCGGACATGGCCGCGGCGCTCGCAAAGCTCGATGCCAAGGCGCGCCGGCGCGTCTACCTCACGCACCGCATCGGCGGCCGGCTCTTTGCCCCGGGTGCGATCGCAGCGCTCGGTCGCAAGCTCCTGCCGCCGCCGGACTACATCTACGTCGTGAATATCCTGCACAGCATGGGCATCGATCCGCGGCTCGATTACATCGAGAGCGAGCAGCGACGCGCGCCGGCCGCCGACTTCGACGAGCTCGCGCGGCGCATTGCCTGGTCGCTGGGCGAGCTGACACCTGATGAGCTCGCGCGCTTGCGCGCCTGGTACGAGCACTCGCTTCCGGGCTCAGGCGAGCCGGATGCGCCGATGCGCTGGGCGTTCATTTCCTGGGAAAAGGCCCGGCGTCCGGCCTGACGAGCGCGCGGCGGCAATCGCAGCGGAAACAGCCGGCCATCTGGATCCGCGCGGCTTGCCGTGAATGACCGTCGCCGGGGGCGACCGATGAATCGGGAGTCGCTTGCGGCTTCGATTGACCAGACTCATTCAATGTGTGAGCATATGTGTGGAGGTGCACACATGGCGACCAACCTGTCCATCGACCCCGATCTCCTCAACCGCGCCCTGGAAGTGAGTGGAGAAGCCACCAAGAAGGCAGCGGTCACGCGCGCCCTGGAAGAGTTCATTGCCCGCCGGATGCAGAAGAAGCTGCTCGACCTTATGGGCAGCCTGGAATGGGACACGAGCTACGACTACCGTACCGAGCGCTCGCGCAAGTGAGCCTGTTCGTCGATACCTCCGTATGGTCGCATGCGCTGCGGCGCGATGCGCCTTCTTCGGCGCCTCAGGTCGGCGCGCTGATGAAGGCGCTGGGGTCCGGAGAAACGATCGTCATCACGGGCATCGTGCTTCAGGAACTGCTCCAGGGTTTCTCGGGGCCGAAAGACCGAGAACGCATCATCGACCGATTTTCCGCATTGCCACTGCTCGTCCCCGATCGACAGGACCATGTCGACGCCGCGGAGCTGCGCAACGCCTGCCGACGAGCTGGCGTGCAGCTTGCGACGATCGACGCTCTGATCGCGCAGCTGTGTATTCGCCATTCGATGCAGCTATTGACCCTGGACGGGGATTTCGAGAACGCCGCGAAGCATTCCCGATTGAAGCTGTGGCCTGCCAGCCCGCGCTGAGTGAATGGTGCCAACTGGCCGGTGCGAAGCCGCCGCTGCGAGGTGACGGAGATGCATGCCTCGATCGGCATCCTGAACCAGGTGCCCGAGGACAGTCGTTCAGCGCGCACCGGCTGTCGCCGACGGGCGACTACGGAGCATGCAAGCCATGGTATACACGACCTTGCGACGCGGAACAGTGCAGTTCACCACTATCGGCTTGGTGCTGGGCCTGTGGCACTGAGGCGCACGCTCCGAAGGTCTCGAGCAGGTTTACGGTAGCCGATGGAAGCAGGACGGCAATGATGCCTACCTGGTGTTGACCGAAAGGCAGAGCGCCACGGGCTGGGTGGAGGCCTGGCGTATGCAGTTGGTACGGCAGGCGCCCGCGGCCGGCCTTCGGGACGACCGTGAAGACTTCGGCATGAGCCGGTGAGCGGGATTCGAGTGGTTGCGCGAAAAGCGCTACCTTGACCCGCTGATGTTGCCCCATCGAGGAGGATCACAGTGACCGACCCCGCGAGATCACGGCGCAGGCGTGCAACCGCAAAGCGGCGGTCGGGTTCTCGGCAGTCTGTCAAGGAACCCAAGCTCTCTCGCACCCATCCGCCGGTCGACCTCGCGCCCATCGAGTGGCAACGCCAACTGCGCCGTCAGTTCGGG
The DNA here is from genome assembly GCA_020846815.1 of Gammaproteobacteria bacterium. Next base: position 7,715 of record JADLDF010000253.1, read on the forward strand.
CGCGACCAGGCGTTCGTGCTCGAAAACCGGGGCGATCAACCGTTCTTTTCGGAGTTCCGCGTCAGCAATCCCCAGTCGAAGGCCAGCTACCGCGTAGCCATACGCGGCCTCGATGCCGGCGACAACTACTGCTCCTGTCCGGATTACGCCACCAACGAGCTGGGCACCTGCAAGCACATCGAGTTCGTCCTTGCCCGGCTCGAGAGGAAGCGCGGGGCCAAGGCCGCCTTTGCCCGGGGATGGCATCCCTCGTTCTCCGAGGTTTACGTTCGCAATGACGGCGCGCGCGCAGTGCACTTCCATGCCGGATCGGACTGCCCGCCAGCCGTGTTGAAAGCCGCTTCGAGGCTCTTCGACCGCACTCACGGCGGTGTGTTGCCGGAGGAGCGCTTCGGCGAACTGGAACACCTGCTTGCGACGGCCGCAAAGCGTGGCCACGAACTGCGCGTTTACGATGACGCGCTGGATCTCATCGCCGGGCGGCGTGATGCGGCGCGCCGGGCGGAAACCCTCGATCGCCTCTTTCCACGAGGCGCGGCCGACAAGAAACTGGCGAAACTGCTCGAAGCCCCGCTGTATCCCTACCAGGCCGAGGGCGCGCTGTTCGCAGTACGCGCAGGCCGTGCCCTGATCGGCGATGAAATGGGCCTGGGCAAGACCATCCAGGCCATCGCGGCAACGGAAATCCTGGCGCGGCATTTCGGCGCCTCGCGCGTGCTGGTGGTGTGCCCGACGTCTCTCAAATACCAGTGGCAAAGCGAGATCAGCCGTTTCTCCGGCCGTGCGGCGCGCGTCATGTCCGGCGGTCGGGCACAGCGGCAGAAGGATTTCGGCGCCGACGACTTCTGCAAGATCACCAACTACGAAAAGCTGAAGCCCGACCTCGACCTGATCGCCGAGTGGGCGCCGGAGCTGGTGATCGTCGACGAGGCGCAGCGCATCAAGAACTGGAACACGATCGTCGCGCGGGCATTGAAGCGTATCGACAGCCAGTATGCCCTGGTGCTCACCGGCACTCCGCTCGAGAACAAGCTCGAGGAGCTGATCTCGATCGTGCAGTTCGTCGACCAGCACCGGCTGGGGCCCACCTGGAAGCTGCTGCACGAGCACCAGATCAAGGATGAGTCTGGTCGCGTCACCGGCTACACGGGACTGGAAAGGATCGGCCAGACGCTGGCGCCCATCCTGATCCGCCGGCGCCGTGCCGATGTGCTGGCACAGCTGCCCAGTCGCACCGACCAGAACCTGCTGGTGCCGATGACCGAGATGCAACTGATGCATCACCAGGAGAATGCCGACATCGTGGCGCGGATAGTGAAGCGCTGGCGGCAGACGAAGTTTCTGTCGGACAAGGATCAACGACGGCTGACCTGCGCCTTGCAGAACATGCGGATGTCCTGCAACAGCACCTATCTGCTCGACCAGGAAACCGATCACGGCGTCAAGGCCGATGAGCTGGCGGCGCTGCTCGACGGCGTCTTCGTCCAGCCGGACGCGAAGGCGGTGGTGTTCAGCCAATGGACGCGCACGCACGACATCGTCATTCGCAGACTGGAAGCTCGCGGCATCGGCTATGTGAGCTTCCATGGCGGCGTGGCTTCGGAAAAGCGCCCCGCGCTGGTCGAACGCTTTCGCACCGATCCGGGCTGCCGTGTCTTCCTGTCCACCGATGCAGGCGCCGCGGGGTTGAACCTGCAGCACGCCTCGACGTTGGTGAACATGGACCTGCCGTGGAACCCGGCGCTTCTGGAGCAGCGCATCGGGCGCATCCACCGCATGGGCCAGAAACGCCCGGTGCAGATCGTCAATTTCATCGCCAAGGGCACGATCGAGGAGGGAATGCTGTCGGTGCTCGCCTTCAAACGCTCGCTGTCGGCGGGCATCCTGGATGGCGGCCAAAGCGAGATCTCGCTCGGCGGCTCGCGCCTGAGTCGCTTCATGAAAGAAGTCGAGAACGTCACCGGCCGCATGGGCGAGGGCGAAGCGATGATGCCCGCCGAAGAGGCTGCGAACCTGGCCGGGGCACTGGCAGCATCGCCGCCCGAGGCGGCCTCCGTCGGCGCAGCTGTCGAGCCAGACGACGTCGCATCGACAACCGACGCTTCCGCACCGGACGCTACCGTGCCAGCACCGCAACCCCAGGGCGTCGATCCCTGGGGCGTGCTCCTGCAGGCCGGCGTGCAACTCATTTCGGCGCTCAGCGCGGCTGGCGATGCCGGGGTGACGTCGCATCCCTGGCTAGAGCGCGACCCGGCAACTGGCGCCTGCAGCCTGCGGCTGCCTCTGCCAGCGCCGCAGACGGCGCGACGACTCGCCGATGCACTCGCAATGATTGCGGATGCGCTGCGTCGAACGACGCGGGCGAATGTAGCAGCATGACGGGTTGGTCCGGAGGTCGCGGAAGCGCGCGCGATCGGTCTTCAGGCTCAGCGGTTCAGAAAATCCTAAAGCTGCTGTGTAGAGGACGGCTTTTTTGATGGAAGAACTGACTCACTCGCAGTACGCAAATCGCGAGATTCGTAAACCTCTGCGCGCCTGCTACACAGGCGATTCGACTTACTTTCCGCACATCGGCGAGGGCATTTCCGGGCAATTTCCGCGAGGGCCTGAGCGCGGTTCAGCGTAATCGAGGGGCGCTGGCGTCGATCAGTCGCTCGGTGTGTGCCTCCCAGCGTCTCAGCAGACGCCTGAGCTTGCGGTAGTTGGCAATCGCACCGCGCAGGATCTCGGCCTGCTCGGGGGAGACCAGCCGGTGGATGAGCTTGCCGGCGCGCATATGTCCCCATTCGTAGTAGGGGCCGTGACGCGCGGCCGGGTCCCGGGCACAGCGGCAGGTCACTGATCCGCAGGTCTTCATCCGCTTCAGGAGCGTTCCCGAGCACACCAGATCGAGGGCGGCGAGCTCAGTTCGGATCGCCTCGATACGTTCTTGCGCGCGCTCGGCGGGGGCTCGTTTTAGCATACTTGACAATATATTCGCCTTTCGCTAATCATAGCGCAAGGCAATGCAAGCGTCATCCCGACTGCGCTCGCCCCCGAGGTTCGCTCTGGCCACCGAGCGGCTGGGGCCTCTGCCCCTCATCAATCACTTCATTTCGCGGCTCGGACTGATCGCGAACTGCGACAGTCGATGCAGCGCGAGCGCCTGAAAGCGTTGCCGCTCTATCCCGAGGATCGTCGCTGCGCCCACCCGACCACCGAGCAGGTGCTGCGCCTCTTCAGTCACGCTCAACGACATCGGCTCAGCCGCGCCGGCCGTGTTGTGCAATGCTTCGAGTCCGAGTTCACCCCGCTGCAGCGTCAGGTACTCGATTTGCTCGGCGTGCCGGCAAGCGCCTTTCGCGGCTGATCAGGCCGCGGAAATTCCCCGAAATCACACCCGCGATGTGCGGAAAGTAAGGCTGAAGGGGATATGTGCTCAGGCTTTTGGCGCCGTCGAAGTGACGCTTGCGGAAGCAGCCATAGAGCCGTTTTGGAAACTCTCTGGACGGCTCGGCAGCGGATGTCAGTGCCTCAGGTGCCGAACGTTCAGGGCCGTGATCGACGTCGCTTCAGACGCCGAAATCTTCTCGAAAGCGATCGATCTGATGCATCCGCTCATGCAGGATCGTCACGATACCGATGTCGCCGTTTGAGAGCCGGCGCCAATAGACGAAATGCTGTTCATGCCGAAAGAAGTAGCCCTCGATGCCGAACTCGGCTGGGATGGGCCTGGATTTCGTCTTGTGAGCTTCGATGCCGTCGAACGCATCGAACAAGCCGGTGATGTAGCGGTTGGCCTGTCGAGTACCCCAGCGGTCCCGCGTGTAGCGGTAGATCTCATCGAGTCGGTACGAGGCCGACTCCTGGACGCGGACGTGAATCTTGGCCACGCGCCGTCAGGTCTGGTTGCGCGCGATGACCTCCGCCGCGCTCAATCGCTGATACGAGGACTCCGGAGCCCCATAGGCATGGGTCAGCTCGGCCTTCAGCCGCTCGAACGCTTCCTTCTCCTGGCGTTCCTTGTCGCGGCGGATCAGGTCCCGCATGTATTCGCTGACGTTCTCGTAGGCGCCATGCTCACCGACGTTCGCGGCGACAAAGTCGCTGAGAGCGCCGCTGAGGCGAACGGTCATGGTGGTCGTAGTGGTTCGGGGCATGGCTCGATCCTGCCGTGATCTTGTATTCAATATAATCAAAATTGAATACATCGGCAAGACCTGGCAGTTCCGCCACCGTTCTTTGGGTCGGAGGCCTCTATGTATTTTCTGGTAAGTACGCGAATTCCTTGCTGGGCTGATGGAAAGACTAAGGAGGTCCATCCCATGATCGAAGTGGGCCGATGAGACCCTCGATAGCACACTCGGTTCGGCATGCGCACTTCTGACATGGCTACTCCGGCGTCCGATCCTCATGATCAGCCTGGCGGGTGCAGCGCTGCTCGTACTGTTCTCGCAGGCGACGCTCGAGACGATCTTCGCGGTCTGGGCGATGAACCGCTTCGGCTTCGGGCCGCGCACGGTCGGCCTCACGCTGTTCGGGCTCGCGGCCATCGTCGTCGTCATGCAGGGCGGTCTGGTGCGGCGCTCGTCGCCCGGACGCGGTCGCGCACTTCTGCCGCCGTGACACGGACTTCCAGAAATCGTCCGACGTGTGACGGCCGCGGGGTATGATTCCCGCAGGTCTCGCCACCCCGCAGCCTCGCATGACACGGAAGGTGCTCTGCCTCGTCGCGTCGTTTCTCCTGCTGCTGCCGGGCCTCGCTGCGGCAGCAGCCCCAACCCTGCCCAACGGCACCTGGCGGCTCTTCAAGGACAGCGACGGCCGCACGCCGCGCGGGGGAGCCGTCATCGAGTTGACGCTGACCAACGGCAGCTTCGCGCTCAAGGCCACGCAGCCGGGCGAGACGGTTACCGACACGGGCACGTACCGGGTCAGCGGCCGCAACGTCACCTTCGAGTTCCGCGAGATGGAGCAGGGCCGCAAGGCGGGCTGGTTCTCGGTCTCGGCCGACACGCTGGTGCTGCCGTTCATGATGATGAGCAACGGCAAGGGCACGTCCACGTGGATGACGCCGGCGGCATTGGCGGCCTTCCTGTCGAAGGTGCCGTCGCGGCCGTCGGGTCCTGAGACGATGCCGCAGCTGCTCGCGCGCATGCAGAAGGTGGCCGAGTCCTTCGGCAACGGCGCGCAGCGCATGGCCATCGACCAGCGTGCGGCGTCGCAGGCCGCGCGCTACAGGGGCGGGGAGGCCGAGGCGCTGTACGCCATTGGCACGGTGCACTTCCTGAAGGGCTACTACCGCGAGGCCTGGTACGCCTTCGCGCGCGCCGCGGTGCTGAAGCCGCAGAACGCGGTCTACCTCACGAACCTCGCTACGACGCTGCAGGAGATCGGTCCGCCGCAGGAGGCGCGCCAGATCCTGGAGTGGGTGACGAAGAACTACCCGAACCTGGATCCGCCCTTCGGCAGCCTGGGGGCGGTGTGCCTCGTGCAGAAGGACACGGTCTGCGCCCGTGCCGCTCTGACGCGCGCGCAGACGCTGTCGCCGAAGACGGGCCTGTACGACTACACGCTCGGCAAGGTCTTCGAGCAGGAAGGCAACAGGGCGCGCGCGCAGGCGTTGTACGCCAGCGCTTTCGCCAAGGGCTATGGCCCGGCGCCGTGAGGAGAACCGGATGAACCGCAGTCGTCTCGTCCCGGGCCGCCGTCTCGTCGGCGTCCTCGCGCTCGTGGGCCTGCCCTGCGGGGTCGCCTCGGCCGAGATCCCCGCCGCGTGGGTGGGGCGCTGGCAGGCGAAGGTGGTCAGCGCCTCCTCCGGCATGAACGGCGACGGCACGACCACTTTCGGCGGCGGTGCCGCGCCGGCCACCACCTTCAATGTCCAGACGCTCGCCTGCGCCACCGAGTTCACGATGGACGTGAGCCGCAGCGGCGGCATCACCGGCCGCGGCAAGATCATGTACGTCTACCGCGGCACGGCGGGCAATCCGCTGACCATGCTCGCGCCCGGGGCCGTCGGAGCGGGCGGCGGGTTCTCGATGAACCTGAAGGACGGCAAGCAGTATCGCGACTGGAACTTCACGGGCACCGTGAACGAGAAGGGCGAGGTCGAGATCAACGGCATCCCCGACACGCCGATGGACTACCTCAACTCCGGCAAGTGGGAGAAGCACCGCCCCTGGTCCGCGCTCCCGCCGCAGGACAAGGCGAAGATGCGCGGCCCGTTCCGGCTGAAGCTCGCGGAGGAGAAGGGCGAGAAGGGCCCGGTGCCCACCATCCGCGTCGACCGCTTCCTGCAGCTGGACGACGCGCTGATCAAGCGCGTGCGCTACCAGACGATCCTCCAGCGCAGCGATGCGGCGATGGCGCCCGCCTGTCGCTACGACGAGCCCGCACCGCCGAAGTGCGCGGCCACGGAGTACATCAAGACCAAGGCGAAGATCGGCGTCGAGGGCATCTACAGCATCGAATCCTCGCGCGACATGGCCAGCGGCCAGACCAGCGTCAGCTCTTCCACCGGCGGCGAGATGACCGGCGGCTTCAGCGCGGACTCGTCGGGCGGCGTCGGCTGGGAAGGCAACGCCGGCGTCGTCACCGGTTCGATGCAGATGAACCCGGCGGACGGCTCGTACTCCGTCGCCATCGGTCTGGGCGTGGACACCGGCAGCCTCGTGCCGGGTCCGACGAAGCTGTCGGAGAAGGTGGAGTTCGTCTACGACAGCGCCTGCGGCCCCGGCATCCGCGCGTCGGGCAATGTGCAGATGGGCGCGACAGGCTCGGGCGTGGAGGGGGCGATCTTCCTCGTCAAGGGCTGGTAAGGCGGATCACGTCTCGGCGCGCGCCAACAGGGCGGACGAATGATCCGGAGAGCGAGCCTGCGCGGGCCTACTTCTTCTTGTGCCGCGGCCTGGACACGCGTCGTCCGGGAAGGGGGATTTCGCCGCGTTGGATCTTGCCGCGAATCTCGATGAGCTCTCCGCGAATCGGAGCCGCCCATTTCTGCAATATCGCCGGAATGTCGCGTCCCTGCCGAATCACCGCCACGATCGCGATGATTCCCGGCGCGAGAGGTTCGTATACGAGGTAGTGCTCGCGAACCGGATACAGGAGCAATGAGGTGCCTCCGGCGAGTTCGTGGCGGTTGCGAAAGGAGGCGTGGTGCGCTGCGATGTACTGCGCGCCCTCGTGCAGGTCCTGGAAATAGCGGTTGGTCAGTTCCTTGCCCCAGCGGGCCCGCGACCAGGCCCGCGCCTCGTGCAGATCGGCAGCCGCACGGGCGGTCAGCACATAAGACTTGCGGCGCACTGCGCCTCAGTCCTCGTGCTTGAAATCCAGGATCGACTTGTCCGAGAAGCGGCCTTGTCGCAGGTCTGCCAGCCCTTCGATCAGGTTCAGGGCCACGGCCCGATCCTGCATGTCCCGCCGGATCAGGTCGCGGATGTATTCGCTGGGCGTGGCATAGACGTCCTTGTCGCTCGCTCGCTCATCGACGTATTTTCGCAGCGCGTCGGTCAGCTGCACGTTCAGACTGCTGCTCATGTTCGAGCATCTCCATCAGCATCGGCCCCGGGTGAATACTATCCCGCTGTGGCAATAGATATCAATATTTGCCAATACAGCGCGATGCTGATGAGAAACCGGTGAATCGCACGTCACTTACGGATTTCGACTGAGGAATTTCGTCATCACGAGCATCATGCTCCGGCAGCTGCTCCAGGGCTTTTCGGGGCCGAAGGATCGGGAACGCATCATCGAGCGGTTTTCTGCCTTGCCGCTGCTCGTTCCGGATCGACAGGACCATCTCGACGCCGCGGAGCTGCGCAATGGCTGCCGGCGATCCGGCATGCAGCTTGCAACGATCGACGCTCTGATCGCACAGCCGTTCAGCGCGCGCCGGGCACCGAGTCGGCGACGTTCACCCACACGCGGTGGTCCTCTACTGCAAAGTTGACGCCGAGATCGTACATCAGCACGTAGAGCATCATGCCGTTGAAGGTAGCCTGGTTGACGAAGCTGCGGCCCGCGCGCTTGGCCACCGGGAGCGGCGTGTCGGGCCAGTTCGGGCCCTCGGTGCGCTCGACGCCGATCGAGCCGCGCGTGTTCATGCTGCTGGAGCCGCCGACGATGCCGGACCACACCTGGTAGACCATCGCGTCGTCACCGCCATGCACGGTGAAAGGCGGGCTGGTGCAGTAGTGGATGGCCGGGATGTCGCGCGATTTCTCGGCCGACTCCCAGACGCGCGCGCGATAGGTCCAGCAGGCGGGTCGGACTTGCCATCCGCCTCTTCCCGGCCTGATCTGATCACCGATCGGTTGTCAGTCTGGCGCGCAGCCAGTCTCAGCGGCATGCTCGTCGGTGTCGCATCATGCCGGCCACGCCCGCATGCGAAACGCGTCCAGCAGGAAGTCGATGAGCACCCGCACTTTCGGCGTCAGGTGCTTACGGGTCGGGTAGACGGCGTAGACGCCGAGCTCGATCGAGCGATATTGCGGCAGCACTTCCACCAGCGCGCCCGAGGCCAGGTGGGCGCCCACGAGGAACGAAGGCTGAAGAACGATGCCCTGGTGCTGCACGGCCGCGGCGCAGCAGGTGTCGCCGCTGTTGGTGCGCATGCGCGGGACGACCTTGACGTCGACGGGGCCCTGGAGTCCCTCGAACTCCCATTGCTCACCCATGGTGAACAGCGTGTAGGAAATGACGGCGTGCTTCGCGATGTCGGAAGGGTGTTCGGGTACGCCGTGGCGGCGCAGGTACTCGGGTGACGCGCACAGGATCATGCGGGTCAAGGCACGGGCCGGTTCTTCGCGTCGGTCGGGCTGAACCCGGGCTACCTCATGGCGCTGCTGGCTGGCCTGGCCGAGTTCTTCGGCGGTCCGGCACTGGTGGTCGGGCTGCTGGTGCGCCCGGCTGCCGCGGCGGTCTCGTTCGCGATGCTGATCGCGATCTTCGCGGTGCACGTCGGCAACGGGTTCTTCGTCGACCAGGGCGGCTACGAATACGCGCTGGCGCTGTTCGCCGCTTCCCTGTCGCTGCTGTTCAGCGGCGCGGGCCGGTTGTCGGTCGACCGCGCCATCAGTGGAGAACGCTGATGCCGCGCCTGCCCAGCCTGTTCATCTCGCATGGCGCGCCGACCTTTGCGCTCGAGCCCGGCCTGGCCGGGCCTCGGCTGACGGCGCTGGGCGCCTCGCTGCCTCGCCCGGAGGCGGTGCTCGTGGTCTCGCCGCATTGGATGACGTCTACGCCACGCGTGGGCACGGCGGCGCAACCGGAGACCCTCCACGACTTCGGCGGGTTCGATCCGGCGCTGTACCGGATCAGCTATCCCGCCCGTGGTCATGTGGCGCTGGCGCAGCGCACTCTCGAGCGTCTGCAGGAAGCCGGCTGGCTCGCGCAGGCCGATGAGCGCAGAGGCCTGGACCATGGTGCCTGGGTGCCGCTGATGCACCTGTTTCCGGAAGCCGATGTGCCGGTGTTCCAGGTGTCGCTGCCGTCGCGGCTGGATGCCGAGCGCGCCTGGGCCTTCGGACGGGCGCTCGCACCACTCCCCGACGAGGGCGTGCTGATCGTCGGGTCGGGCAGCTTGACGCACAACCTGTACGAGTTTCGTACGGAGCACGGTCAGGACGAAGCCTATGTGACCGCGTTCGCGGCCTGGGTGCGCGACGCGGTCGAGCGGGGCGACAGCGCGCGCTTGCTGCGTACGCTCGACGATGCACCCGAGGCCAGCCGGGCGCACCCGACCCCGGAGCACTTCTGGCCCCTGCTGGTGGCGGTGGGTGCAGTGGGTGGCATGCTGCCCGTGCGGGTGATCGAAGGCGGCATCGTCCACGGCATGCTGGCCATGGACTCGTATGTGTTCGGCGCTACCGGCCCTTGATCAGCCGCGACACGGACGGCTGCACATGCGGGTGTCGGAGACGTCTGGGTCGGATCAGACCGGAGTCGGCACCGAGCGGGGATCCGCCGCGTCCTGCATCACCCGCAGGCGCGGCAGGCTCGCGGGATACCGCTGCTGCAGGAACCGCAGCAGCTTCTCCCTGATGTCGCAGCGCAGATCCCAGGCCTTGGAAGCATCGGCGGCACTGGCCAGCGCCCGGATCTGCACCGAGTGTTCGGTGGCGTCGGTCACCTGCAGTACGTTGACTTTACGGTCCCAGAGCGGCGAGGCCTCGAGGATCTGCGTGAGCTTCTCGCGCACGGCGTCCAGCGGCACGTCGTAGTCCACGTACAGGAAGACATAGGCCAGCAGATCCGCGGAGGAGCGCGTCCAGTTCTGGAAGGGCTTTTCGAGGAAATACGTGATGGGCAGGATGAGGCGACGCAGATCCCAGATCTTGACCACGACGTAGGTGAGGGTGATCTCCTCGATGCGGCCCCATTCGCCCTCCACGATGACTACATCGTCGATGCGTATGGGCTGGGTGAGCGCGATCTGGAAGCCCGCCAGCAGTGTTGCGATGCTGCGCTGAGCCGCGAATCCGACCACGATGCCCGCCACGCCGGCTGAAGCGAGGATGGCCGTACCCAGCTGCCGTACCGGATCGAATACCATCAGTATGGCTGCGAACGCGAATACGCCGATGACGGCCAGGGCAACCTTGCGCAGCACGGTCACCTGCGTATAGATCGCCCGCGCATCGCGATTGTCGGGCACGTCGATGCGGTGTCGACTCAGGACCAGCCGGCAGCTGGCGTCGACGAGGCGGTACAGCACGTAGGCGAAGGTGCCGATGAGCACGATGCTCACCGCGTTGCTGAACACCGTCTGCATGCGCTCCGGCACGGCGAGTGCCGGAGCGCCGAGGATGACGGCCAGCAGCGGCAGCAGCAGACGGATCGCCGTGCCGATGATGGGCACGAACAGGTCGTCGCGATGTCCTCCGGTCCGTGCCGCGTACTGGACGAGCCGCGCTTCGATGCTTCTTCCCACACGCGACAGCAGCCACATGAGCGCCAGCACGGTGCCGACGCCGCGCAATCCGTCGAGGGCCGGCAGCCCGTAGCGTGCCAGTGCGGGGTAGGGGAGCTCGTGCATCAACGTGGACAGCGCATAGTGCAGGCCATGGACCCAGAGGATCAGCGCCACCGGTGCGACCAGATCGAGCAGCGACGAGGCCACCCAGTGCGCGATGCCCCGCTCTTCCCCTGGATGGTCGTCAGAGCGGGCCACCTCTCGACGATAGCGGCGCCGCGTCCACCATTTGAGCGCCACATGGGTCGTGGCGACGAATGCAACCATCAGCAGGCTGGCTCCGAGCGTTGTGCTGCGAATGCCCAGGAAAAGCGTCTCCTCGCCGCTCATTGGCGTATCCCTCATGTCGGTGACGGAAGTGCGCGTGGCGGACGTGGTCACGCAGGCGCTGCTCCGCATGGTGCCCAATCCTCAGGCTGCGGCGCAGGTGCAGTACAAGCCATATGGTGGCGGTGAGTCAACGGCCGCTGCGATCCCGAAGCCGTTTGCACTGCGTTGCACGGCCCGTGCGACGGAATCGGCGCCTGGTCGGCGTCTAACGACGTCGACGTGCTTTCTTGGGCAAGAACAAAGGCAGGAAGATACCGATCTGCTTTCCACATCCTCGGGAAAATGAATCTGTACCTTCTTGCCATTGTGGCTGGCGTGCGCCGCTGCTGGCCTTCTCATGCGCTTTGGCCCGCGGTCGTCTTTGCCGCCGCGTTCGCGGCGATCGCGGCGTTCGACCTGGATTGCCGGATCGCGCAGGTCTTGTTCCACGATGCGGCTTCGGGTCTCTGGCTGGGTGGGTCGAGCGGATCCTGGTGGGCACGCGACGTGTTGCACACCGGTGGTCGCTGGCTGGTTCGGTCGGTCGCAGCCGCGGCGCTGATCGTCTGGTGTACTGCGCTGCTGCAGCCGCAGCTGCGGCACTGGCGGCGGCCCGCGGCGTTCGCGTTCCTGGCACTGGTGCTGTCGACGGGCATGGTCGGTGGACTGAAGGCCGTGACCAACGTCGATTGCCCCTGGGACCTCGCCGGGTTTGGCGGAAGCCGGCCGCACATCGGCTTGTTCGCCGACCGGCCCGATGCCTTGCCGCATGCCCAATGTTTTCCGGGTGCGCATGCGGCATCGGGATTCGCGCTGCTGTTCGGCTATTTCCTGTGCCGCGACAGCTCGCGCCGACGCGCGCGCTGGGCGCTGGCCGCGGGTATCCTCACCGGTCTCGCATTCTCGCTCGGCCAGGAGGCGCGGGGTGCGCATTTCCTGTCCCATGATCTGACCTCGGCGGCGATCGTCTGGTACGTCCAGCTCCTGTTGTACCGGCTGATGCTGGCGCCGCGAGCCGCAGCATGCCGATCGTGATCGAAACGACGCGATGGTTCTGAAGGTCCATCCACCGGTCTGCAACGGGCCTCCGGGCCGCGACGGAATTCGCCCGCCGGTGGCGTCTAATGCAGGGAATCGGCTGTGAGCCAGAAGATCGGGGCGGGGATGCTCGAGGTAAAGCGTGCTGGATGAGCGCGACCTGGTCGGCAGGATGCGGCGTGGCGACGAGCGGGCATTCCATGAATTCTTCGATGCCTATGCATCGAGGCTCGCCGCTTTCGCGGCCCGCAGGAGCTCGCTCGATTCGTCGGCGATCGAGGACGTCGTGCAGATGACGCTGATCAATGCCATCCGCAATCTGGCCGGCTTTCGCGGCCAGTCTGCACTGTTCACCTGGTTGTGCCAGATCTGTCGCAACAATCTCGCCGACCTGCGCCGCCGGGCGGCACGGCAGCCACGGGCGCAGAGCCTCGAGGAGCTCGCCAACGAGCGGCCGCTGGCCACCGTGGTCGAGCTGACGGACTTTCGCGATCCGCTCGATGAATGTGAGACGGATTCGACGCGGGGCGCAGTGCGGCGGATCATCAACAAGCTGCCGGCCCATTACGCCAGAATCCTGGAGCTGCGCTTCGGCGACGGGCTCACGGTGCCCGAGATCTCGCGCACGCTGCAGATGACGGAAGACGCCGCGGAGTCCTTGCTGACGCGTGCGCGCCAGGCATTCCGCGTGGCATGGTCGGCGCACCAGGGCGGCGACGCTCCGGCCGCCGCGCCGGGAACGGGAGGTGCACCGTGAGCCAGCAGAGCAACGGCGGTCCGGATCAGGACGGCGACGCAGCCGAGCTGCGCGTCTTGCGCGAAGGCTTGCGCGCGAATCCGCTGTCCGCAGAGGCCTTGCAGCGCATCCGCGCGGCCACCGAGGCGGAATGGCGCGCCACGGTCGCGGTTGCGCCACCGCAGCGGCGGCGCTGGCTGCCGGCGGCGGCCGCGGTTGGCTTGCTGGGTGTGGCCGTGCTGCTCGGCTTCACGTTCCTGGGGCGCAGCCCAAGTGGGCGCGCGGACGAGGCGCTCGCCCAGCTCGTCCGATCCGACCCCCCAGGCATGATGGAAGTCCGCAGCTGGGGACGCAGCGTCGCGCTGCCGGCCGGTTCGAGGCTGGTCGCCGGGCGTAGCTATCGCGTACGCGGGCAGGCATTGCTGGCCCTGGAAAGCGGCGGCAATCTGCGGCTCGCCGCCGGCTCCGAGCTCGAAGTCCTGGGCCGTGACGTCGTCGAGCTGGAAAGCGGCGAGGTCTACGTCGACATCCCGCCCGGCATGCACACCGCGGCCGCGTTCGTGGTGCGCACCGCGGCCGGCGAGTTCCACCACGTCGGCACCCAGTTCGCGCTGGCCGTGTTCGGCGGCGGCGAGACGCGCCTGCGCGTCCGCGAGGGAAGCGTTCGCTGGTGGGCAGCGGAGGGTGATTCGACGGTCGAAGCGGGCACCGAGGTCATCGTCTCCCGCGACCGCCGTACGACGCGACGGCAGATCCGCCCGAGCGATCCGCAATGGGACTGGACCGCGGCGACGCCGCCGTATTTCGAGGTCGAGAACCGGCCGCTCGGCGAGTTCCTGCAATGGGTCGCGCGCGAGAGCGGGCGGGAGCTGGTGCTCGCGGACGAGCTCACGCGCCAGCAGGTGGCGACGATCCGCATGCACGGCAGCGCCCGTGGCCTGACGCCGATGCAGGCGTTGTCGGCGGTGATGGCGGCCACACCGCTCCGATTCGAGCTACCGGAAGGCAAGATACGGGTAAGCTTCGTGGGTGAACCGGCGACTCGCAAGTAGCCTCGCGCTCGCAGTCTACCTGTTCCTGGCGCTGTCCCGATTCTCTGCGGCCGCGGAGCGCGTCGCGGCGCCGCGCAGCGTCGAATCGCTGCTCCAGGAGCTCGTGGCCCGCGGCATCGACGTCATCTACAGCTCGTATCTGGTGCCGCCCGATCTGCTCGTGGCCGAAGCGGAGGCTGCCGCTGCCGCGGACCCGGTGCAGGCCGCGCGCCTGGCGCTCGCCGTGCACGGCCTGGAGCTGCGGCAGATCGGCACGAATCGCTACGTGGTCGCGCGCGCTGCCACGCCGCGGCCGCGCGTGGTCGAAATCGAGGCCGAGCTCGATGTCCCGCAGGAGGTCTCGGTCTACGCCAGCCGCTACGCGATCCCCGGCCGGGCGCTCGCCGAGCCGCGCTCGCTCGACGGGCCCGAGATCGATGCCATCCCTGGTGCCCGCGACGACGCGCTGCGTGCATTGCGCGCCCTGCCGGGCCTGGCGAGCAACGCCTCGGCGCGGCCGCACATCCGTGGCTCGTTGTCGGAGGACGTGCTGGTCCGCTACGACGGCATCACGCTGCTCGACCCCTATCACCTCAAGAACTTCCAGAGCCTGTTCAGCGCGATCGATCCGGCGGCCATCGAGCGGATCGAAGTCTTCAGCGGCGGATTCCCGGTCAAGTACGGCACACGATCCGGCGGCGTCATCGACATCACGGCCCCCTCGATCGCCTCGGGCTACGACAACAGGCTCTCGGCCAGCCTGATTGCCGCCGGTGTCTCCTCGCTCGGTCGCGCGGAGCATCTGCCGCTCGAGTGGTTCGGCGCGATCCGCCGCAGCACGCTCGACCTGCTGGAGCCGGTCGAGAACGAGCTGGGCAGGCCGCGCTTCGGCGATTCGCTGGGACGGCTGCGCTGGACGACCGCGAACGGCGCATGGACGGCCGGCTGGCTGTTGCTCGACGACCAGCTCGAGCTCGGCCGGCCGGAAGATGCGGAGATCGCGAATGCACGCTATCGCGACGAATACCTCTGGCTGGCCCGCGATCATCGTTTCGGCCCGTCGTGGCAGACCCGTGTCACCGCGGTCGTCACCGCCGCGGAACGCCGGCGCTCGGGCGAGATGGACACGCCGCAGGTCGTCGCCGGCAGCCTCGACGAGTCGCAACGGTTCGACCGCTTCGAGCTGACCAATGACTGGAGCTGGGCGCCCGGCGGCTCCTCGAGCTATTCGTTCGGTGCCGAGCTGTCGGTGTCGCGGTCCAGGTACGAGTATGCGCGCGAGGTCGAATTCGAGCCGCGGATCGCAGCCGCTTTCGGCAGGAGCCCCGTCGATTCGCTGCGACTGAGTATCGCGCCCGAAGTCGTCGCCTACTCGCTGTATGGCGCCAACCGCCGGCAATGGGCCCGCTTCGAAGCCGAGCTGGGGCTGCGCTTCGACGGCCAACGGTACGACGGCCAGGAACGCCACGCGCAGCTGAGCCCGCGGCTGAACCTGCGCTACGACCTCAGCGAGCGCACGCGGCTCTATGCCTCGGTCGGCCGCTTCTCGCAGGCCCAGCACATCGAGGAATGGCGCGTGGAGGAGGGCCAGCGTCTCGCGGATCCGGCGCAGCTCTCGATCCACTCCGTGCTCGGCCTGACCTACCAGACGGCGCGCGCGGCACGCTGGTCGATCGAGGCCTACAGCAAGCGCTGGCCGCGGGTCTCGCCGCATTTCGACAACCTGCTCGATCCGCTGTCGCTGCTGCCCGAGCTCGCGCCCGATCGGCTGCGCATCGTGCCGACGTCCTCCGAAGCTTCCGGTCTCGAGCTCAACCTGCGCACGCCGCTCGCCGAGCGCCTCAGTGCCTGGGGCAGCCTGAGTTGGTCGCGAGTAGCGGACGATTTCGAGTCGAGCGACGTGCTGCGCAGCTGGGACCAGTCGCTCGCCGTGAGCGCCGGCATCGCCTGGCAGGGGCCGCGGCTCGCTCTGTCGGCCCTGGCGGGTTGGCACCGCGGCTGGCCGCGCACGTCCTTCGGGCTCATCGACCCCGTGGGCGGAGCACCCGGGTCGCTCGCGCTGGGTGCGCGCAATCGCGACCGCTGGGGCAGCTATTACTCGCTCGATCTGCGCAGCGCCTGGACCTGGACGCTGGCAGGTGGCGAGCTTACGGCCACGCTCGAGCTGACGAATTCGACCAACCGCGCGAACCCATGCTGCGCGACGCTCTCGAGCATGGCCCCCGGCGGGCTGCTCGAAGTCGAGACCGATCACTGGCTGCCGGCCATCGCCAACCTGGGTTTCGCCTATCGATGGCGACGGGAATGACGCTGCGATGACGTCCAACGGGGGTGGTCGACCAGAACCGCCCCTCTCCAGCGAATCTCGATCCGCGATCCCGCTCAGGCCTTTGGCGCTTCGGCGCCGCCGTGCGCGCCGGCGTCCGTCCGACGCTGCGGACCGAAGCCCTGGTGCTGCTGGTCGTCGTCTTCATGATCGTGACCGCGAACGGCCCATGGTGGCAGACGGTCATGGCCGGCCGTTCCTGGTCGGATGCCGGCAGCTGGGGTTTCGCCGCCGCGAGCTTCATCGCCCTGGTCGCGCTGCATTTCGCGCTGCTCGCGACCCTGGCCCATCGCTGGATCGTCAGGCCGCTGCTGACCCTGGTCGTGATCGTCGCCGCGACCGCGGCCTACTACATGCGAGCCTTCGCGGTGATCCTCGATCCGACCATGATCCAGAACGTGCTGCGTACCGATGTGCGCGAGGCGCGCGACCTGCTGAACTGGAGCATGCTCGCCCGGGTCGCGGCCTCGTCGGCGTTGCCCGTCGCCTTCATCTGGTGGGTGCGCCTCGCGCGGCAGGGCTTGGCGAGGGCGCTGCTGCGGCGTGCCGGCGCCGTGCTCGGCGCATTGCTCGTCGCCGTGCTCGCGCTGTTGGCCGTCGCGCGCGACCTGACGGCGCTGATGCGCAACCAGCACGAGGCGCGCTATCTGATCACTCCGGGGAACGTGCTCTATGGCCTCGGCCTGAATTCGCTGCGGCGCGTGGCCGACGCGAACGCGCCGCGCGAGGCTCTGGGACGGGACGCCGCGGTGCAGCGCGTGTCGACGGCAGCCAGGCCGCGCGTGCTCGTGCTGGTGGTCGGCGAAACCGCCCGTGCTGCCAATTTCTCGCTGCTCGGCTATGCGCGCCAGACCAACCCGGAGCTGATTGTGCGCGACGTCATCGCTTTCGGCCAGGTCAGCTCCTGCGGCACCTCGACCGAAGTCTCGCTGCCCTGCATGTTCTCGGTGTTCGGTCGCGAAGACTACGACGAGCGCCGCATCCGCAACTCGGAAGGCCTGCTCGACGTGCTGGCGCACGCCGGCTATACCGTGAAATGGATCGACAACCAGTCGGGATGCAAGGGCGTCTGCGCCGGCAGCGGGATCGAGGTATCCAGGCCCGATGTGCGCACCGCGCCCGACCTCTGTGCCGGCGGCGAGTGCTACGACGGCGTGCTGGTCCAGCGCCTGCAGAGCGAGCTCGAGTCGATCCGCGGCGACACCGTGATCGCCCTGCACATGATGGGCAATCACGGCCCGGCTTACTTCAAGCGCTATCCACCGCAGTTCCGGCGCTTCA
>JADLDF010000254.1 GCA_020846815.1 Gammaproteobacteria bacterium
CCGGCCCGCGCGTCGGCGCCGCGGGCTCCTGGCACCAGGGCCCGAACCAGCTCGTGACCTACATCGACCTGACGGCCACGAACTCCTTCCACCAGTACCTGTTCGAGGCGCCGATCGACGAGTCGCACACCCGCATCTATCTGCTGAGCCTGCGCAACTGGCTGCTGGAGGAAGCGCACGATGCGCGCATGGCCGAGGTCACGCTGCGCGTCGTCAAGGAAGACATGGCGGTCGTCGAGAACCTCAATCCGGTGCGCACGCCCGACACCAACACCCGCGAAGTCCTCGTGCCCGGCGACACCGCGATCGCTGCCTATCGCGAGTGGCTGAAGAAGTGGGACGCGAAGGGCTGGAAGATCGACGTCAAGGCGCTGAACGCGAAGCTCGGCGACTTCGCGGTCACGATCCCCTGCCCGGCGCGGCGCACCGAAGGCAACTGGGTGCAGGAAGCCGTGCCCCTGGTGCCGGGCACGGCGAGTGCCAACCGCCGCGCTTCCTGAGCGAGGCGGCCGCCGGAGCCTCGACCAGCTGTCGGACACGACTGACTTGCACCTGCGCTGTCGGCGACTTGCGTCAGCTTTTCAACGCAACGTTTGGATGGCACCGTAGCGCCCGTTCCAGCCCGGACGCCGCAGCGCTCGCGGCGTCCCCATCATCCCCCCCACTCTCGCTGCATCGCATCCCACGGAGCCGGTTCATGAGCCAGGTCCTTTCGCAGATCGTCCCCGTCGCCCTGCTGTCCATCCCGGTCGCTCCAGCCCTGTCGTTCGATTTCCTGCGCCACGACGGCGCGCTGCTGGTGCTGCGCGAATTCCTCGGCTCGTTCGCGCCCTTCGTGCTCGGCATCGGGGTGTCGCTGTACGTGTTCTATTTCCGGCACCGGCGCGGCTCGAAGTCCGGCTGATCCCGCGACCGTCGCGGCGGATCGAGGGCCACGGGCGATACGCCCGAGCCACCGCCGCGCCCAAATGGGGCTCTCGGATCTTGTTGCGCACAATACACTTGCCTAAGATCGCGCGCAGCCGTCCCCACGGCCATCTATACAGGACGCCATGGGTTCCGTCGGCCCGCTCCCCGCCCATCCGGCACGTGCCGAGGCCGATCGCCTCGCGAACGCCGCCCCTGCGTCGGCCACGTTCCGCAGCGGAGCGCTCGGTGCGCAGGCGCGGCTGCTGATGCTGCTCGGTGCCGATGCCCCCCTGCCCGTGCTGCTCGATGCACTCGCCCGCTACGTCGAAACCTGGGCGCCGTCGTGGCATTGCTCGATCCTGCTGCGCGATCCGCGGCGCAACGTGCTGGTGTCCGTCGCGGCACCGAGCCTGCCGCTCGAGTACGTCGAGCGGCTCGGCGAGATCCCGATCCGCGACGGCGCCTGCTGCTGCGGCACGGCCGCCTGGCGCCGCGAGGCCGTGACCGTACACGACATCGGCCTGTCGCCGCTCTGGAGCGGCCATCGACACCTGGCACTGCCCCATGGCCTGCGCGCCTGCTGGTCCGTACCCTTCCTCGACGACGCGGCCGAAGTGCTCGGGACAGTCGCGCTCTACGACCACCGGCCGCGGGCGCCGACGGACGAGGAGCGCGAGCTGCTCGGCTTCGCCGCCGCCCTCGCGGCCATGGTCGTGCAGCAGCACCGCCGGCTCGCCCTGCTCTGGGCGAACCGTGAGCGGGCTTCGCTCGAGCATGCGGTGATCGAGTCGGCCGAGCTCGAGCGCGAACAGCTCGCCATCGACCTGCACGACGGCGTCAGCCAGCAGCTCGTCGGCATCGAGTGGCTGCTGGCATCCGAGGCCGCGCGTTCCGCAGGCCCGCAGACGGAGGTGCTGCGCCGGCTGCGCGAGCTCGTCGCCGGCGTGCAGCGCGACGTGCGGACGCTCGCGGCCTGGATGCAGCCGCTGTCGCGCCGCAGCGGGAACCTCGCCGAGAAACTGCAGGAAGTCGTGCGCGAAGCCGGCGCCCATCACCATGTCGCGAGCCGCGCGGAAGTCCGGCTGCGCAGCGACGCACCGCTCGACGACCTGGCGCAGGACCAGCTGCTGCGCATCCTGCAGGGCGCCCTGTCGCATGCCCTCTCGCGTCCGGACTGTGCGGGCGTCGAGGTGGAGATGGGCGACGACGCCTTCGAGCTGCGTCTCGAGGTGCGCGTCGAGGGCGACGGGCTCGGCGACGGCGAGCCCGCGGCATTGCGTGCGGCGCGCTACCGCGCGCTGCAGTTCGGCGCGATGCTCACCTTCGGGCGGCCCACGGCCGGCCGTTCGATGATGCGGCTCACGATACCGCTGACGATGAATACGCGGACGGCACCCGGCTGAGCGGTGGCGCGGGCGACGGCGCCGTCTGCACCAGCCGGCACAGCCGCTCGAAGTCCACGGGCTTGGTCAGATGGTGGTCGAAGCCCGCCGCGGCGGCGAGCTTGCGGTCCTCGCGCTGTCCCCAGCCGGTCACCGCGACCAGCAGCATCGCCGCGTCGCCCGTGCTCGCGCGGATCCGCTGCGCGGTCTCGTAGCCATTGAGACGCGGCATGCCGATGTCGAGCAGAGCGACGTCGGGCCGGGCGCGCACGGCCATGGCCAGCGCCTGTTCGCCGTCGTGCGCGACATCGACGCAGTGGCCCTCGAGGCGCAGCAACAACGCGAGGCTCTCGGCGGCATCGACATTGTCGTCGGCGACCAGGATGCGCCGTGGCGCCGGCGAAGCGAGCACGGGCTCCGACAGAGGTTCGACCGCGGGCTGCACCGGCTGCGGCAGCGGCAGGTGCACGACGAACTCGCTGCCCCGGCCCGGCCCCTCGCTGCGCGCCTCGACCCGTCCGCCGTGCATCGCGACGATGCCGCGCACCAGCGCGAGACCGATGCCGAGGCCCCCTTCGGAACGCTCGATCGAGCTCGTGACCTGCGAGAACATCTCGAACACGCGCGTCAGCGAAGCGGTGTCGAGGCCGATGCCGTCGTCGCTCACGTGGATCGCGATCGCATCGTCCGCGGGACGCGAGGTCCACAGACGGATGTGACCGCCGCGGTCGGTGTACTTCGCGGCATTGTTCAGCAGGTTGGCGAGCACCTGGGCCAGGCGTACCGGATCGGCATCGACCCATACCGGCGACGGCGGCAGCTCGAGCCGCAGCGCGTGCGAGCGCGCGTCGATCGCCGGACGCGAGGTCTCGACGGCAGCGGCAATCACCTCCGCGAGCGCCACGCGCTCGCGCCGCAGCACCAGTGTGCCGCGCGTGATCCGCGACACGTCCAGCAGGTCGTCGAGCAGCAGCGCCATGTGGTTCACCTGGCGTTCGATGATCTCCGTGCTCCAGCGCAGCTGTTCCGCCGTCGCCGACGGCGCGCGTGCGATCCGTGCGGCCTGGCGGATCGGCGCCAGGGGGTTGCGCAGCTCGTGCGCCAGCGTCGCGAGGAACTCGTCCTTGCGACGGTCGGCAGCGTGGCGCTCCTGCTCCGCCTGGTCGCGCTCGAGCAGCTCCGACGCCTGACGCGCCAGCAGCTCGAACAGCACGCGGCGGGTCTCGGAGTCGCGCACCCGCGACCGCCAGTAGACGCAGATCGCGCCGAGCGGGCGGCCCGCGGTGCCGAGCAGCGGCGCGCACTGCATGACCTGGATGCCCGCGGCGCGCAGGTCGCGCAACGCGGCCGTGGCCAGCGGCCGCCGGTCGAGCCCCGTGGACTCGTCGAGCGCCAGCCGCAGCGTCGTGCGCAGTCGCAGCACGTCGGCGCCGACCGACGGCGCCGGCAACAGCGAGGCGTCGCGGTCGAAACGCTCCTTGGACACGGCGCGCGCGCCGGCCGTCGGTTCCGCGTTCGCGCCCGCACCCGCATTTGCGCTTCCGTCCGCGCTTGCGCCCGCGTTTGCGCCGGGATCCCCGCCCACCGCATCCGCCGCCGCCGCGAACCCGACCTGCGCGGCGACCACGACGTCGGCGCCGTCCGGCGCGACGAGCTCCACCGTGCCCAGGGTCGCGCCGGTCAGGTCGAGCGCCACGTGCAGCACTTCGCGCAGCAGCACCTCGAGCGGCGCGACCTGCAGCAGGCGCGTGCCCACGAGGTGCAGGCGGTGCATGCCGGAGAGCTCCTCGGCGAGCCGCGCCTGCAGGTCGTGCATCGCTTCGAGCTGCGCCTTGAGCTGATACTGGCGGCGACGCGCGCGCAGCGCCGACTGCAGCGCGCTGACCAGCGTGCGCGCGCGCACCGGCCGCTCGAGCAGTGTCAGACCCGGCAGCCCGGCGAGGTGCTGCAGCGACGGCTCGGCCCGCGAGGGATGGGCGAGGACCAGGATCGGCACCTCCGACCACTGCGGCTGACGTGCAGCTGCCGCGAGCAGCAGGCCCAGCGAGTCCACGGCTTCGACGTCCTCGGTCAGCAGCACTGCGCCGACGCCGCGATCGAACTCCAGCGCCATCTCCTGCAGGCTGTGGCAGACGCGTGCCTCGATGCCGGCGCTGCCGAGCATCTCGCAGGCCAGCGCAGCGTCGCGCGCGGTCGGTGTGCGCAGCAGCACGCGCTCGTCGAGGCTCCCGCGCTCGTCGACGCTCAAGCGACGCTCCCGGCATGCGCATCGGCCGCCGGATCGAGCCGCTCGGCCGGGCCGAGGTATTCCGGCACGCCGGTCAGCACCCCGCGGAAATCGCTCAGCGGCCGGCCGACGCGGATGCCTTCGCCGTCGATCATGAGCTCGCGCACCGTCGGCTCGTGGCCGCCGCCGCGCTTCTTGGTGACCGAGATCGCCTTGCGGACCCGCCCACCGGCCTCGAAGTAGCGCAGCAGCAGGATCGAATCGGAGA
>JADLDF010000255.1 GCA_020846815.1 Gammaproteobacteria bacterium
CGGTCAGCGTCTCGACCGCACGCACGACTGGCTCTACGTCAACGCCCAGCAGCTGGTCGAGGACACCGACCGGCGCTTCGCACCACCCGACGCCGAGCTGCTGCCCGTGCCCGCGACGCCGTTCCGCATCGGCCTGGTCACCGAGACGCTCGACCGGCCCGACGGTGTGAAGTTCGATCTCGACCTGAACCTCGACGTGACCCTGAACCTGCCGAACATCGAGCGGCGGCTGCGGATCTTCGTCACCAGCGACGACGTCGCCGAGTCGCCCGACGTCGCCGGCGAGGATGCCAACCTGCGCGCCGGCCTGCGCTTCAACCCCGCGGGCAATCTCGACTTCGACATCGGCCTGCGCGGCCACCTGCCGCCGATCGCCTTCGTCTCGCTGCGCTGGTCGAAGTTCCAGCCGGTCGGGCTCTGGGACCTGCACCCTTTCGCCAAGCTGTTCGCCGAGACCGACGAAGGCGTCGGCGTATCCGGCGGCTTCACGCTCGATCGCCGGCTCGGCCGCTCGACGATCTTGCGCAGCTCGAGCTTCGCCAAGTGGCGCAACGACCGCGACGCGACCGAATGGACCCAGGCCTTCCTCATCGCCCGCGCCGGCGAGCTGCTCGTGCCCGAGCGCTACGGCCAGATGGTGCGCAACCGCGATCTCGCCCGCGGCTATGGCCTGCAGCTGCTCGCGACAGGCGCGCGGCGCAATACGGTCGACCACTACGAAGTGGCGGCGTTCTACAAGCGGCCGCTGCGCCACCGCTGGCTCTACGGCTACGTCGAGCCGCTGCTGCGCTGGGACCGCAAGTACGACTGGAACGCCGATCCGGGCATCCGCATCGGCTTCGAGGCGCTGTTCTGGGACCTCGCGCGCAGCCGTCCCGACACCGCAGTCGAACCGATCCTGCTGCGGCCGGTCGAGGACCGCGGCGCCGCCGATCCGGCCGCCGCGCCGCCGTGGCTCAGGCGCCCTGCAGCCCTCCCGTGATGACGATGCGCATCGCCTGCTCGACCGTCAGGTCCGTGGCTTCGATCTGGTCGCGCGGCAGGTAGACCGTGTAGCCGCCGATCTGGTAGCTCATCGGCAGGTAGACGGCGACCAGGTCGCCGCGCCCCTGCAGGCCCGGCAGCGCGGCGTTCTCCTGGGTCACGAAGCCGATCACACGGCCCGGCCCGAAGCGCACCATGACGACGCGCTCGAGCTCGCGCTTGCGGTCGCGGGTGTTGACCAGCGCGGTCAGGTCGCGGATCGAGGCATAGACGGTCTTGACCACGGGTACGCGCAGCAGCAGCGACTCGCCGAGGCTGAAGACGCGGCGCACGACGTAGGCATTGACCAGCAGACCGACCACGAACAGCAGCAGGAAGCCCGCGACCAGGCCCATGCCCGGCCGGTAGATCCCCGGCGGCAGCAGCCATTTCAACGGCCCCGAGAGCACCGTCTCGGTGGTGACGCCGAGCCAGTAGACGACATAGATCGTGAGGCCGATCGGCAGGATCGCGACCAGACCCTTCAGCAGGACGCGGCCGAGCCGCGTCAGTGGCGTGTTCATCGGCCGGCATGATAAGCGAACACCAGCCGTGGCCCGATGGGCGGGCGCCGGCAGGCGGGCATGCAGAGCGCACACGGCACGACGCCGCGCTGTCGGGGCGGTCTCCTGCGGCGCAGGCCGTCGTCAGCCGGACGGAGGTGGCACCGCGCCCGGGGTCTCCGGCAGACGCCGAGGCGCCGCGCCGTCGGCGAGCGCCCCGTCGGTGCGCTTGCGGCGCAGCTGCTCGCCGAGATCGAAGAGGTTCAGCCGCGAGGCCGCGACGTGCCGGAACACGCCCTCGCGCTCCCCGTTTGCGTGCTGCAGCAGGAAGTCGCCGAGCACGCGCACGGCCACGTCGTGCTGCCGATGCTCAGGATCGGCACGCTCGATGCCCTCGATGAGCTCGAGCGCCTTGGCCTGCCCGGCGCGCATCTGCTGCAGCAATGTTTCGTCGGCGACGCTGCCCTCGGTCGCGCGCAGGAACGCCTCCTCCAGCGCGAGATAGTCGCGCGCGCGCTGGCAGACCTCGACAGCCACCTGGTCCTTGCGGCGCCGCACTTCGAGATCGTCGGCATGCGAGATGTCCCAGTACTTGGCGACCACGCGGTCGACATCCTCGAAGTCGATCTTCACCAGGCTGATCGCATCGACCGGCTCGCTGCCCGGCTGCTGCACGTCGGTTTCGGGCCAGGGCATCGGCGGCACCTCGCTCGCATCGATAGGATGCCTCCATCGTCCACGCATACGACTGCCATGCCACCCGCGGCGTGCGTGCCTTGCTGTCGGCGCGGACCTACAGCCTCGGCTTGCGCCGGGTGGCCTGCCACCTCGTGGCCCAGTCAGTTCCGCCGCTGCGGCAGCCGGTGATCCATACCCGGCGTCTTGTTATGCTCACGTGTGCAAAAACGGTCCGCTGCGGCTCTTATCGCCCCTGGCCGGGCAACACGCCCGGTCTGTGGCCGCCCGGGCCGCCGCGGGCTGAAACCGCGGTCATCCCCGGGCTCACATGGCGTGTGACGCGGGGTATCGTGGTCCTGCTCGCCACGGCGCACACGGTTTCATTCAAGGAGCCTTC
>JADLDF010000256.1 GCA_020846815.1 Gammaproteobacteria bacterium
GCACCTGCAGGTCGGGGCCGACGACGCGCACCGCGATCGGTGCCGTCACGGGCGGGCCATTGCTGAACTCCTTCACGCTGATGCGCGCAGCCGGATACTGATCGAGCTGGGCGCGCAGCTCGTCGAGGCGCTGCGGCGTGCGCCGGCTGTCGTAGCCATGCAGGATCGCGAACACCTCGGCGTAGTTCGGCGACTCGTTGCGCATGAGCTGGTTGTAGTAGATCAGCGGATTGCCATGGCCGAGGTTCGCGAACCAGCTCCTGACCTCGGGCATGGCCGCGAGCCGCTCCTCGACGAAGCGCAGCGCACGGTCGGTCTCGGCGAGGCTGGTGCCGGCGGGCGCCTCGATCTGCACCAGGAACTGCGGCGTGCCCGCCTTGGGGAACAGGCTCGAGCCGATCAGCGGCACGAGCGCGAGCGACAGCAGCAGCGTGCCGCCGATCGCCGTGATCACGGTGACCTTGGGGCGGGCGAGACAGTAATGCAGCGCGGGACGGTAGTAGCGGTGGATCGCCTCCATGACGCGCTGCAGGAAGCGGTTGCCGTGTTCGTCGGATTTCTCGTCGAGCAGCCGGCTCGCGAGGAACGGGATGATGAACAGCGCGATCAGCAGCGAGCCGACGATGGTCGCGATCACGGTGGTCGGCAGTACGCGGATGAACTTGCCGGCGTTGCCGGGCAGCGCGATCAGCGGCAGGAAGGCGAACACCAGCGTGGCCGTGCAGCCGAGGATC
The DNA here is from genome assembly GCA_020846815.1 of Gammaproteobacteria bacterium. The sequence goes on from JADLDF010000256.1 coordinate 735, forward strand.
GCGACGAAGATCTGCTTCGTGCCGGCGATGGCCGCCTGCGCGCGGTTGTAGCCCATGCGCAGGTGCCGGGCGATGTTCTCGACTGCGACGATCGAGTCGTCGACCAGCAGGCCGAGCGCGACCACGAAGCCGGAGATCGACAGCTGGTTCAGCGAGTAGCCGACGAAGTACAGCACCGTGATGCCGAAGGCGAGCGACAGCGGGATCGAGACCATGACGATGCCGGCCGCGCGCCAGCCGAGCGGCAGCAGCGTCAGCATGACCAGGGCGATTGCGATCGCGAAATCGATGTACAGGCGGTTGAGGCGCGAGGCGACGTTGCGCGACTGGTCGAAACCGAGTTCGAGCTTCACGCGCCCCGGCAGCGTGGCCTCGAAGCGCTCGATCGCGCCGCCCACCGCGCGGCGCACCTCCAGGATGTTGAAGCCTTCCTTCATGTTCGCGCTGACGAACACCGCACGCTGGCCGTTGTAGCGGCCGATGTGGCCCCACTGTCCTTCGTCCCAGCGCACCGTGGCGACGTCGCGGATGCGCACGCTGCGGCCGCCGGCGACGCTGATCACGGTGTCGCGTACCTGCTCGAGGTCGGCGTAGGCGCCGGAGGTCTTGAGGCTGAAGCTGCGCGGACCCAGGTCGATCACGCCCGCGGGGATGTCGGCGTTCTCGCTCTGCACGGCCTGGATGACCTGGCCGGCCGCGAGGCCGAGCTCGGCCATGCGCTTCAGGTCGAGCTCGATGCGCAGCTCGCGCGGCGGATAGGCCCAGCTCTCGGCGGTGCGGATACCGGGCACGGCCTTGAGCGCGTCCTTGAGGTCGCGGGCGAGGTCCTCGAGCTCGCGGTAGGGTGCGTCCGCGGAGACCAGCGCGTACTGCACGATGTTGACCAGCGCGGGGCTGATCTTGCGGACCGTGAGCTCGCGCAGCTCCGTGGGCAAGGTCGCGCGCAGGGCGTTGATCTCGCGCGTGACCTCGTCGTATTTCTTGTCGGGGTCGCTGCGCGCCTCGAACTCGACCACCGTGAACGAGACGCCGTCGGTGATCACGGACTCCATGTCGTGCACGTCGTCGAGCTCGGCGATTCGGTCCTCGACGGGCTTGGTGACCAGCCGCTCGAGGTCCTTGGGATCGGCGCCGGGGAGGATCGCGACGATCTGGAAGCCGGGCAGCTTGAACGAGGGGTCTTCCTCGCGCGGAATGGTCGTGAACGTGAACCAGCCGATCGCCACCAGCATCAGGAAAGCCACCAGCGTGAACTGGTAGCGGCGGATCGGGAACTCGAGCATCGACATCGCGGCGGCTCAGCCTTGCGGCGGCACGGCGAGCGCCGCGGCGCGGCCGGGCGCGACCTCTGCGGGCGGCAGTACCGAGCCGGCGGCCTGCGAGCGGTCCTCGACTATCGTGATGCGTGCGTCGTCCTGCAGATAGAGCGCGCCGTCGGTGACCACGGTCTCGCCGGGCTGCAGGCCCGCGGCGAGCGCGACCTGCTCGCCGGTGATGAAGGCGATGCGCACCGCACGGCGCTTCGCGCGCGCCTCGGCGGGCACGAACACGCTGGCCTGGTCGCGATCGCCCTCGACGACGGCGGCGATCGGCACGTAGGTCAGCGTGGCGGCGCGCGCGCTCGACGGCGACAGCGTGACCTTCGCGACCAGGCCGCTGGCGAGCGCGGGCGGCGGCGTCTCGAGCTGCACTTCGACGGGGAAGAGGCGCGAACGTTCGTCGGCCGCGCGCGAGATCTCGCTGACCTTGGCCGCGAGCACCGTGCCCGGATAGGCGTCCATGCGCACCTCGGCGGGATCGCCGAGCGCGAGCTGCACGACCTCGCGGTCGGCGAGCGCGAGCTTCACGACGTAGCCGGCGTCGCGGGCGCCGAGCACCAGCACGGTCGCGCCGGGCGCCACCTGCTCGCGCTCCTCGACGTCGCGGCGTAGCACGATGCCGTCGCGCGGCGCGACGATGGTCGAGAAGCCGAGATTGAACCGGGCGGACTGCAGCGCGGCCTTGGCGACCGAAGCCTGGGTGCGCAGGTCCTGGAGCTGCTCGAGGCTGATGACCTGGTCGGCGTGCAGGCGCTCGCCGCGCTCGAGGTCGCGCTGCGCCTTGGCGGCGAGCGCTCGTGCCTGCTCGGCCTGCGCGCCGACCTCGGCGAGCTCGATCTCGGCGAGGCGCTGGCCCTGCTGCACCTCGTCGCCTGCCTCGACGGCGATGCGGCGGATCACGCCGCCGAGCTTGAACGAGAGGCGCATCTCGGCCTTGCTCGCGACCGTGCCGGTCGCGGCGATCGGCGGCGTCGCCGGGCCGGTCGTCGCGGCCGCGACGCGGACCGGCACGGGCTTCTCGGCAGCCGGTGCGTCGTCGTTCGCACAGCCGGCCAGTGCGAGCAGCGCGGCGGCGAGCATCGTGCAGAGCGGCACGAGCACCGATGGGCCGAAGGTGGCGCGAAGGGGTCGCCGTGCAGGCATCGTCGAGAGGCGGAGGCGTTCGTCCATGGTTGCGATCCGTGCCTTACGGCTGCGGCACTCCGAGGGCGGCGGGCAGCGGGCCCGCGGCGGTGGCGTAATCGAGCTCGGCCTGGCGGCCGAGCAGCTGGAAGCGGGTGAGGTTCAGGTTCAGCTCGGCGCTGGTCAGCGCGTTGCGCGCGTCTATGAACTCGACCTGGCTGATCGCGCCCTCGTCGCGCTTGCGGCCGGCGATGCGGAAGCCGGCGCGCGCCGCCGCTGCGCGCGCCTCGGCGGTGCGCAGCGAGTCGGCCGTGGTCTCGAGCTGGTCGAGCGCCTGCTGCACCTCGAGCTGCACCTGCTGCGCGAGCTCGTCTCGCCGCGTGTGAGCGAGGCGTGCGCCGGCGTCGGCGGCGCGCTGGTCGGCACGGCGCGCACCGCCGTCGAACAGCGTCCAGTTCAGCAGCAGCGACACGGTGGCGAAGTTGCGGCCGCGACCGAACTCGTAGCGCTCGCCCTGCGTGCCGGCGTCGGCGCCGAGCGCGAGGGTCGGCTGGCGCGCGGCGCGCGCGAGCTCGACCTGGGCCCGCGAGGCGGCGACCAGGCGGTCGAGCTGCGCGAGCTCGGGACGGTTGTCGAGCGCATTGGCGCGCAACTGCGCAAGATCGTAGGCCGTGCGCTCGACTTCGTCGGCCGGTTCGGCGGATTCGAGCGCAGTGTCGAGGTCGCGGTTCAGCAGGAAGTTGAGGTAGCTGCGCGCCTGCGCCTGGCCGTTGCGCGCCTCGCGCAGCTGCTGTTCGACGGCCAGCAGCTCGGCGCGCGCGCGCAGCACCTGGTCCTCGGTGATCCTGCCGTTGCGGAACAGCGAGTCGTTGACGCGCAGATTCTCGGCGAGCAGCGCGCGGCTCGAATCGACGATGTCGACGGTCTTCGACGCCTGCAGCCAGCCGAGGTAGGCGACGGTGATGTCGCGCTTCAGGCGACGCGCGAACGCGAGTCGCGCGTACTCGCTGCCCTCGAGCAGCGCGCGCTGCGCGCGTACCGCCGCGGGGATCGCCGGTGCATAGAGCGGCTGGCGCAGCGTGATGCGCGTGTCCTGCTCCTTTTCGCGGATCAGGCCGAAGCTGCGATCCTCGATCTGCGGGAATCCGGCAGGCCGGCCGCTCGCGGCCAGCAGCTCGTTCAGCGTCGAGTAGGCCGGGTTCAGCAGCGCGGCGAGCGGCAGCTCGATCAGGCGGCCGCCCTCGGCGCGGGTGTAGCGGGCCGCGAACTCGGCCTCGGGCAGGAAGCGCGCACGCGCGGCATCGAGCGCCGCCTGGCTGCGCTCGACGTCGAGCGTCGCGGCGCGCAGGCCGAGGTTCGCGGCGAGCCCGTCGCGCACGTACGTATCGATGACCTCGGGCAGCGGGCGTCC
>JADLDF010000257.1 GCA_020846815.1 Gammaproteobacteria bacterium
GGATCGGGCTCAGTGCGCTGCTGGTCGCGGGCCTGGGGGTGCTCGCGATGGCCTGGATCGCGGTCCGCGACCGCACCCGCGAGATCGGCACGCGGCGCGCGCTCGGCGCGACTCAGGCCGACGTGTTTCTGCAGTTCGCCTGGGAAGCGGTCGCGCTGGCCTCGATCGGCGCGGCTGCGGGGCTGGTACTGGGCTGGGGGGTGTCGCGTATCGTGGCCGCGCGCGCCGGCTTGCCGTTCGTGTTCGAGACCGGCGCCGCGGCGATGGCGCTGGTGGCAGCACTGCTGCTGAACCTGCTGTTCGCGAGCTGGCCGGCGCTGCGCGCCGCGCGGCTCGATCCGATCCGCGCGCTGCGCCACGAGTGAGCCACGGCGGCGCGTACGCCATGGCGTCGCGCGCCTTCGCGCGAGACGTCGCCGATCCGGTCCGTCTGGGTCGGGCCGCGGTCGTTGACGCGTACTACGGCCGAACGGCCGTTGGCGGTCGCGAACGGCCGGCCATCTCGCCATGGGTCAGGGCCGTGGATGTAGCGCCCGGTTGCTTTTGCAGTGCGAGAAAACCGCTGTCAAGGATGGCGGTCACGCCGCGGTTGCGGGCGCCGGCGAGCGCAGTGGCGCCCACGGCGCGCAAGCCGCCGTCCGGGAGTCGACAGGCGCTGCGCAGCGGTCGAATTCAATCAGAAAAAAATGCCGAAAATGCTCATAAAAAGACCAAAAACACGCGATCTTTACGATTTCTGAACGCTCTCGAAACCGTTCCGGGCAGGCCTGCTGGGTGGTGCAGGCCGCCCCACAGGACCACCGGTAAGCACATTCCGGCACTTGAAAGCAGCGCCCGGATCCTCAAGTATGCACTGCACAAAACACAAGGAGTTGTGGGTCGTGAATGCTCTCGAACTGATCGTCATTTCGCTGTTCATCTTCCTGTCGCCGGTGCTGCTCTACGCGACCGCGCGCGACTTGTAAGGGACGGCCTTCCGGCCCGGCGGAGTGTCCGCGCTACGGCGCGGCGGCTGCAGCACCCGCATGCCGGGGCACGGGCGGCTGCGACGCTGGTCTGGCGCGAACGGACCGTAGTCCGCGTTCAGGCGATCGGCCGTGAACGTTCCTCGACCAGTTTCGCGAGATCCGAGCGGATCACCTTGCCGACCGGATTGCGCGGCAGCTGCGGCACGATCTCCAGCCGCTCCGGCCGCTTGAACACGGCGAGCCCCGCCGCCGCGAAGTGTTCGCGCACGGCCTCCAGCGTCGGCTGCGCTCCGGCGCGTGGCACGACGATCGCACAGATCCGCTCGCCCATGACCTCGTCGCGATAGCCGGCGACCGCGGCCTCGAGCACGCCCGGCATCGCCGACAGTACGCTGTCGAGCTCCTCAAGCGCGATTTTCACGCCGCCGCGGATGATGATCTGCTTCAGGCGGCCGATGAAGCGGTAGAAGCGCACGTCCTCGTCGATCTGGAACAGGTCGCCGGTGCGGAACCAGCCGTCGGCGGTGAACGACTGCGCCGTGATCTGCGGCGCGCGGAAATAGCCGTCGAACACCGTCGGCCCGCTGATCTGCATCTCGCCCGGGTGGCCGGGCTCGAGGATTTCGGCGCCGCCGTCCGGATCGACGATGCGCGTGCGTATCTCGTTGGGCGGCGGCGTCGGCCAGCTCAGTTCCGGCCGACCCCAGCGCGGGAACAGGCGGGCCCGCTGCACCGGGTCAGGGGCGTTTCCGGCATTGCTCAGCAGCGATACGCCCTCGTTCGAGCCGAAGATGTTCACGACTTCGATGCCGAAGCGGTCGTGGTAGCCCGCGATCACTTCCGGATCGAGCGGCGCCGAGCCCGAGCCCATGCAGCGCAGCGACGACAGGTCGACGCCGGCGAGCAGCTTCTCGTCCTTCAGCAGCATGTTGAGGATCGCCGGCGGCGCGATCGCGTAATGCGGCTTCTCGACGGCGATCTGCTGCAGGTACACCGGCAGGTCCAGCGGATGATGCAGGATCAGTGTGCCGGCGCTGTGCAGCCAGCTCATGAAGCAGCCGCCCAGCGCCGCCATGTTGATCAGCGGGAAGGGGTTCAGCAGTCGTTCGCCGGGCTGGATGCCGGCGCCGCGCAGATGCGCCCAGCTGATCGCGATCCAGAGATTGTGCGAACGCGGCACGCCCTTCGGCAGGCCCTCGGTGCCGGAAGTCCAGCAGATCGTCGCGATGTCGTCGGCGTCGATCGCCAGCGAGTCGACATGCGCGCGCAGCGCGGCGCGCGCGGCATCGGTCGGCGGCAGTGGAGTGAACGGCATCGCGCCGGCGGGCGCGTCCTCGCCGAGGCAGAGCAGCTGCAGCGGCCGCTCGTCGGCGAGCTGCAATACGCCGGCGGCGTGCTCGACGCCCTTGAGTGATCGCACCGTCAGCGCACTGCGCGCGCCGGTCAGCTCGACGATCTGCGCGAGCTCGTGGCGGCGATACTGCATCGGCACCGGGCTGATGATCACGCCGAGGCGCATCGCGGCGAGATAGACCGCGACGTACTCGACGACGTTCGGCAGCTGGGTGATCAGGATGTCGTCGCGGCCGTGGCCGAGCTCGCGCAGCCGCAGCGCGTAGCCGTCGGCGAGATCCGCGATCTCACGGAAGGTCAGCCGGCGCGGCGCACCACCGATCAAGGCTGCGCGGTTCGGCGGATCGAGCAGCGCGGGCCGGTCGGCCGGTGCCGCGCGCACGGCTGCGTCGAACAGGTCGGTGATGCGGGTGTCGGTCCACCACCCGCGCGCACGATACTCGCGGATCCGTTGCTCGCTGCTGGTGCGCACGGTGGCCTCCGTCGCGGAAGATCGCGGCGAGTATAGGTAAGCGAGTGCGGATCCAGCAATCGACCAGCAGGAGTCCGGCGTTGTCCGCGCGCCGGCGCTGCGCTATGGTTCAATTACGAAAGTGACTGTGCCTGCCCGCGGGGCGGCGCGTCGCGATTCTCGTCCATCAGGGTCGTCCACCGTGGCAAGGGGGTTACATGGACCGTCGCCGTTTCGTCCGTGCCGGTACTGCGTTGTCGATGGCCTCGTCCGCGCTGTCCGTTCCCGTCGCCACGCAAGGCGCCGGCACGCCGGCCGCCAGGAGAAAGAGCCGCATGTCCGACCATTTCGAGCACGTGAAGGGCCTGATCACCGACTGGCGCCGCAAGGACATCGCCGCCGTGCTCGGCCGTGTCACCGAGGACGTCGCCTGGCATACGCACGTCGGCAGTCCGCCGGTCGATGGCAAGGCCGCGATGCAGAAGACGCTGGATACGCTCGCGACGCAGATGGACGAGGTCCGCTGGCGGATCTTCGCGTACGCGCAGAACGGCGACACGGTGTTCCTCGAGGGCGTCGACGACTTCGTGAGCCCCGAGGGCCGCCGCATCGTGGTGCCGTACGCGGGTGTGCTGCGGTTCCGGGGTGCGCTGATCGCCGAATGGCGCGACTACTTCGACCGCAACCTGTTCAACAAACTGAAGGCCGGCGAGGCCGCACCCGACTACATCGCCGCCCTGGGCACGCGGCCGGCGCTGTTTTAGGGCGCCGCGTTCGGGCTGCGAAGGCGCCTGCGGTTCCGCGGCCGACCGCCGCGCCTGCGGGCGGATACCAAGCTTGCGGATGGGGCTGCGGTGCGGGCGGATGCCGGCGCCAGCCGCGACGCTCAGCTCAGCGGCCGGTATGCAGCTTGTCGGCGTGCAGCAGCCGCGCCAGGCGCTTCTCGAAGCCTTTCGGGTCGAGCGCGTACTGCGCGCGCACCTCCACCGCCATCCGGTCGGTGTCGAGCTCCTCGATGCCGCGCGCCGCGGCGCGCAGGCCGGTACGCGCGATGTCCTCCGGCTTTTCCTTCGCGCCTTCGACGTGCGCGGCCATGCGCGTATCGACCGAGCCGACGATCAGCACGCTGACCTGGGTGCCCTGGGGCGCGAGCTCGGCACGCACCGCCGCCGACAGGAAGCGCGTGGCGGCCTTCGATGGGCCGTAGCCGCCCATGTTGGCGAGCGGCACGATCGCGGCTGCGGACAGCACGTTGAGGATCGCGCCGCCGCCGTTGCGCGCCAGCACCGGCGCGAATGCACGGCACATCGCCAGCGTCCCGAAGTAGTTGATCTCCATTTCGGCGCGCGCACTCGTCATGTCCGGCGCGCCGATCAGCCGCTGGTTGGCAAACAGGCCGGCATTGTTGACCACGAGGTCGACGTCGGTGCAGAGGCGCGCGGCCGCTTCGACCTCGGCGCCGTCCGTGACGTCGAGCTCCACCGCGA
>JADLDF010000258.1 GCA_020846815.1 Gammaproteobacteria bacterium
AGCTGATCTCCGCGCCGGTGTTCCGCCTCAAGGGCTCCGGCTGGTACGAGACGGACTTCAAGTCCGACAAGGAGAACAAGCGCAACCTCGCCGGCGCCGAGCGCGAGGAGTCGAAGGCCGACGACAAAAAGGACGCCGCAGCCAAGCCCGAGGCCGCGAAGGCCGAAAGTGGCAAGTCCGAGGCTGCGAAAGGCGAGGCTGCGAAACCCGCCGCCAAGAGCGACGACAAGCCGGCGTCCCGCTCGCGCCGCACGACCACTGCTGCGGCCAAGCCCAAGGCCTCGTCGCGGTCAGCCGCCAAGCCCGCGAAAAAGAAAGCACGCCGCTGAGCGCGGCGCCGTGACCGGACAGGCGGCCGCACGATCGGGCGGCCGCGCGTGGGGTGCGAGCGGCGTGGATCGAGCCGATTCAGCCGTCGGTCGCGCGGCGGCCGCGGGAGTTGCGGCGCTCCTCCCCGAGATACGCAGGGCTGGTGCGCAGCGAGGTGCCGTCGTCGAGCAGCCGGCGCGGCCCCGCCCGGCGGTCGTCGTGGTGCTTGTAGACGCAGCGGCAGCCCAGCGGATTGGTGCAACCCACCAGCGGCAGCTTCGGCGCCTGTCCCGACAGGAAACGCTGGCCGGCGACACGCTGGGCCGGCGGACAGCCCTGGCGGCCGCACTCGATCGAGACCGCATGCCAGGGATTGGTGATCCGGATACGCGTACCCGGCTTGGCCGGGTCGACCGCGGGTTTGCGCGGTCCGAACAGTGTCGTGCGGATCACCATGTGCGCAAGTAATGCGGGTCGCCGGGTTTCTGTCAATACCCGAATGGGGTGGGCGGCTGTTGCGCCAGCGCAAACTCTCCATGTTTCAAGGGTTTGTTGCGTGGCACTGAGCGCATCCGTAACATCCCCGGCCCTTATGCGCACTCACTACTGCGGACAGATCGACCAGCGGCTGGCCGGCGAGACCGTGACGGTCGCCGGCTGGGTTCACCGGCGGCGCGACCACGGCGGCGTGATCTTCGTCGACCTGCGCGACCGCGAGGGTCTGCTGCAGGTCGTCTTCGATCCCGACCAGGCGGCGATGTTCGCCGAGGCTGAGAAGCTGCGGAACGAGTTCGTGGTGCGCGTCACCGGCCGCGTCCGCGAGCGCCCCGCGGGCACGCAGAACGCGAACCTGCGCTCGGGCAAGGTCGAGGTGCTCGCGAAAGCGCTCGAGCTGCTGAACCGCTCCGAGCCGCTGCCGTTCCAGCTCGACGAGCAGGCTTCCGAGGAAGTGCGGCTGCGCTACCGTTATCTCGATCTGCGCCGCGAGGTCATGAGCCAGCGGCTGCGCCAGCGCCACCAGATCACGCGCGCGATGCGCCAGTACCTCGACGACGCGGGCTTCGTCGACATCGAGACGCCGATGCTGACCAAGGCGACGCCCGAGGGCGCGCGCGACTACCTCGTGCCCTCGCGTACGCATCCCGGCAAGTTCTTCGCGCTGCCGCAGTCACCGCAGATCTTCAAGCAGCTGCTGATGGTCTCGGGCTTCGACCGCTACTACCAGATCGTGCGCTGCTTCCGCGACGAAGACCTGCGCGCCGACCGCCAGCCCGACTTCACCCAGCTCGACATCGAGACCTCGTTCCTGTCGCAGGACGAGATCATGGCCACGATGGAAGGCCTGATCCGCCACATCTTCCGCGCCGTCGCGGATGTCGAGCTGCCGGACCCGTTTCCGCGCATGACCTACGCCGAGGCGATGCGCCGCTACGCCAGCGACAAGCCGGACCTGCGCGTGCCGCTGGAGCTCGTCGACGTCGCGGATCTCGTCGCCGACTGCGACTTCAAGGTGTTTGCGGGGCCGGCCAGGTCGTCCGATGGGCGTGTCGCGGCGCTGCGCGTGCCGGGCGGCGGCAAGCTCACGCGCAAGGAGATCGACGACCATACCGCGTTCGTCGCGCGCTACGGCGCCAAGGGTCTGGCCTATGTCAAGGTCAACGAGACCGCGCGCGGCCGCGACGGCCTGCAGTCGCCGATCATCAAGTTCCTCTCCGACGCGGCGGTCGCGGGCATCCTGCAGCGTACGGGTGCCGCCGACGGCGATCTCGTGTTCTTCGGTGCGGACTCGGCGCGCGTCGTCAATGATGCGCTCGGCGCGCTGCGCCTGAAGGTCGGCAACGATCTGGGACTCGTGGAGGCCGGCTGGCGTCCGCTCTGGGTCGTCGACTTCCCGATGTTCGAGTACGACCCCGAGGAGAAGCGCTGGGCGGCGATGCATCATCCGTTCACCTCGCCGAAGGACCTCGATCCCGAGGCGCTGCGGCGCGATCCGGGCGGGGCGCTGGCCAAGGCCTACGACATGGTGCTGAACGGCTCGGAGATCGGCGGCGGCTCGGTGCGTATCTTCCAGCAGGAGCTGCAGTCGACGGTGTTCGAGCTGCTCGGCATCGACCACGACGAGGCGCGGCGCAAGTTCGGCTTTCTGCTCGATGCGCTCAAGTTCGGCGCGCCGCCGCATGGCGGTATCGCCTTCGGCCTCGACCGCCTGGCGATGCTGATCTCGGGCGCGGACAGCATCCGCGACGTCATCGCGTTCCCGAAGACGCAGACCGCGGCCTGTCCGCTGACCGATGCGCCGACCGATGTCAGCGAGAAGCAGCTGCGCGAGCTGCACATCCGGATCCGGCAGTCACCGGGGCAGGGAGCGGCGCAGGCGGCGGCGCCGGCGGCGCCGCCCGGGGCTACGAGCTGAGCAGCAGGCGCCAGGCGCTGCGCAGGGGCCGCGGCGGCATCTCGAGCGTCGGTGTCCCATGACGCGCGGCGACCGGCTGGTGTTCGTTCACGGCCTCTGGATGAGCGGCGTGGAATCGCGCCTGCTGCGCCGGCGCCTGGAAACCGGCTTCGGCTTCGAAACCGAGACTTTCGGCTATCGCACGGTCAGCGAGCCCCTGGAGTCGGTCCTGGAACGCCTCGCCGAAACCCTGCGACGCACGCCGGAGCGCCAGGTTCATGTCATCGGCCACAGCCTCGGTGGAGTCGTCGGCTATCGACTCTTCGAGCGCTACGGCGACCTGCCCCGCGGGCGCGTCGTATTCCTCGGCGCACCGCTCGGCGGCAGTCTCGCAGCCCGCGGCCTGCAGCAGCGCCTGAGCTTCGGCCCGCGGATGATCGGCGCACTGGCCGTCGCCGAGCTGCTCGGCCAGGCCGAGCGTCGCTGGAACGCCGACCGCGAGCTCGGCCTGATCGCCGGCAGCCGGCCAATGGGGCTCGGGCGGCTATTCGCGGGTTTCATCGAGCCCAACGACGGCACCGTCGCCGTCCGCGAGACGCGGCTCGAGGGCGCGATCGATCATCTCGTGCTGCCGGTCAGCCACCTCGGCATGCTCGCTTCGGCGCGCGTCGCGGAGGAGTGTGGCCGCTTCCTGCGCGACGGCCGCTTCAGTCTGCGCGCCTGACGCCGGCGCGGCGTCCCCTCCCGGTGCACGCGATGGCCGGCCGACGCCACCGCTGTGGCTATCTCCGATCACGGGCGCCGCGCCCGATTGACCCTCGCCGGCAGGCCCGGCTGCAGCCGGAACCCACAGCCACGCGGCGTCGCCGCGCTCAGTTGCGGGCCAGCTCGCGCAGTTCGTACAGCAGTTCGAGCGCCGCGCGTGGCGACAACGCATCGGGATCGGCGCCGCGCAGGCGCTCGCGCAGGCGTTCGGCGCCCGCGTCGGCCGCAACCGGCGGTTCCACCGCCGCCGCCGTTGCTGGCGTCACCGGCTCCGCCGAGCGCTCCTCGTCGCGCGCCGGCGGCGAATCGAAGGGCAGCTCCGCCTGCGGCCCCGCCGCGAGCTGCGCATGCCGCGCGGCCTGCGCCTCGAGCTCGGCGAGATAGCGCCGCGCCTGCGCGATGACTTCCCGCGGCACGCCGGCGAGCTGCGCGACCGCGAGGCCGTAGCTGCGGCTCGCCGGTCCCGGCTGCACCGCATGCAGGAACACGATGCCGTCGCGATGCTCGGCGGCGTCGAGGTGCACGTTGGCGACGCCCTCGACCTCGTCGGCGAGCGAGGTCAGCTCGAAGTAATGCGTCGCGAACAGCGTGAACGCCCGGACCTTCCCCGCGATGTGCCGCGCCGTCGCCCAGGCGAGCGACAGCCCGTCGAAGGTGCTGGTGCCGCGCCCGATCTCGTCCATGAGGATCAGGCTGCGCTCGCTGGCGTTGTGCAGGATGTTCGCGGTCTCGCTCATCTC
>JADLDF010000259.1 GCA_020846815.1 Gammaproteobacteria bacterium
TCGTTCACGCTCGCGGTCGAGCAGCTCATGCAGCGCTACTACCGCACCGTCATGGACGTGAGCCTGCTGAACGAGCTGCTGCTGCAGCTGTTCCGCGAAAAGATCCTCGAGGAGACCGCGCCGCCGCGGCCGCTGAACCCGCGCTTCCAGGTGCGCGGCGACTACCTCGAGGCCGTCAGCGACGAGGTGTTCGCGCGCACCCCGCACGCGCTGCTGGAAGTGTTCGCGCTGCTGCAGCAGAACCCCGAGATCCGCGGCGTGCGCGCCTCGACGATCCGCGCGATCGGCCGCCACCAGTGGCTCATCGACGAGGAGTTCCGCCAGAACCCGCGCAACCACCGGCTGTTCCTCGACATCCTGCGCGCGCCTGCAGGCGTGACGCACGAGCTGCGGCGCATGAACACCTACGGCGTGCTCGGCCGCTACATCCCCTCCTTCGGCCGCATCGTCGGCCGCATGCAGTACGACCTGTTCCACGCCTACACCGTCGATGCGCACACGCTGTTCGTGGTCAGCAACCTGCGGCGCCTGGCGATCCCGCGCTTCGACCACGAGCTGCCGGACCTGTCGCGGATCATGCAGTCGCTGCCGCGGCAGGAGATCGCCTATCTCGCCGCGCTGTTCCACGACATCGCCAAGGGCCGCGGCGGCGACCACTCCGATCTCGGCGCGGTCGACGCCGAGGCCTTCTGCCTCGAGCAGGGGCTGTCGCGCTACGACGCGCGCCTCGTCGCCTGGCTGGTGCGCAACCACCTGCAGCTGTCGATCACCGCGCAGAAGCAGGACATCTCCGACCCGCAGGTCATCAGCGCCTTCGCGCAGCGCGTCGGCGACGAGACCCACCTCGACTACCTCTACGTGCTGACCGTCGCCGACGTGCGCGGCACCAACCCCAAGCTCTGGAACTCCTGGAAGGCCTCGCTGTTCCACGAGTTCTACGAGCGCGTGAAGCGCGCGCTGCGCCGCGGCCTCGAGAGCCCGATCGACCAGGACGAGCTGAAGCGCGAGACCCAGCAGGCGGCGCGCGAGCTGCTGGCCGGCCGCGGGCTCGGCGCGGCAGCGATCGATGCAGCCTGGGCCAAGCTCTCCGACGCCTACTTCCTGCGGCACACCCCCGAGGAAGTGGCCTGGCACACCCGCGTGCTGGCGACACACTCGGGTGACGCGGACGACCCCGTGGTCTCGCTGCAGCCGGAGAACCACCGCGGCACCACGGCGATCATGACCTATGCGCCGCATCGCCATCACGGCTTCGCGCGCAGCACCGCCGTTCTCGAACAGCTCGGCCTGAACGTCGTCGACGCGCGCATCACGCCGACCCAGGACGGCAACAGCCTCGATCTCTACCACGTGCTCGAGGAGGACGGCTCGGCGATCGACGACGCCGAACGCCGCCGCGAAATCGAACAGGCCCTGCTGCGCTCGCTGCAGAGTCCCAAGGAAACGCCGCTCGGCGTCTCGCGCCGCGCGCCGCGCCAGGTGCGCATGTTCAACACCGCGACGCAGATCCACGTCAGCATTGACGAACGCAACCACCGCTCGGTGCTCGAGCTGGTCGCCGGCGACCGCCCCGGCCTGCTCTGCGACATCGGCAAGGTCATGATGGACGAGCGCATCGAGCTGCTCGCCGCCAAGATCATGACCGTCGGCGAGCGCGCCGAGGACGTCTTCTACCTCACCGACCGCGACCACCACCCGCTTGACGCAGCCACCGCCGAGCGCCTGGTCGCGCGCCTGACGGAAGCGCTCGACCGACGCCACGCCGCAACCTGAGCGGCGGTCCCGACGGCAACCAAGCGATCCGCAGAGCAGCAGCCCACGTCGGGCATCGGCTACACTGCCGCGCCCGAGCATGGCGCCCCCGTCCACCGAAAACCCGACCCGTCCATGAGCCGACTCGACCTGCTGCAGCCCTACCCGTTCGAGCGCCTCGCGCGGCTCAAGGCCGGCATCGTGCCGCCCGCGGGCCTGCCGCACATCGCGATGTCCATCGGCGAGCCGCAGCATCCGCCGCCGCCCTTCGTGCTCGAGACGCTGCGCGCGAACCTGCACAAGGTCGGCAGCTATCCCGCGACCCTGGGCCTTCCCGAGCTGCGCACCGCCTGCGCACGCTGGCTCGAGCGACGCTTCGCGCTCGGCGCCGGCAACGTCGACCCGGCGACCATGGTGCTGCCGGTCAACGGCACACGCGAGGCGCTGTTCGCGTTCGCGCAGGCGAGCGTCGACGCCTCCGCCCGGTCCGCGCCGACGGTCGTGATGCCGAATCCGTTCTACCAGATCTATGAAGGCGCGGCCCTGCTGGCCGGCGCCGAGCCCGTGTTCGCGCCGCCCTGCGCCGCCAGCGGCGGCCTGCCGGATCTCGATGCCGTGCCCGAGGACGCCTGGCGCCGCTGCCAGCTGCTCTACCTCTGCAGCCCCGGCAATCCGACCGGCGCGGTCATGGACCTCGCCTACTTCGAGCGCGCGCTCGAGCTCGCCGAGCGCCACGACTTCGTCGTCGCCTCGGACGAGTGCTATTCCGAGCTGTACGCCGACGAGGCCGCGCCGCCGCCCTCGCTGCTCGCAGCCGCGCGCGCCACGGGCCGCAGCCGCTACGAGCGCTGCGTGGTCTTCCACAGCCTCTCCAAGCGCTCCAACCTGCCCGGGCTGCGCAGCGGCTTCGTCGCCGGCGACCCGCAGCGCCTGGCGCGATTCCTGCTCTACCGCACCTACCACGGCTCGGCCATGGCCGTGCCGACCCAGCTCGCGAGCATCGCGGCCTGGGACGACGACGCGCACGTCGCCGTGAACCGCGAGCTCTACCGCGCCAAGTACGCCGGCGTGCTGCCGGTGCTGTCGCCCGTGCTCGGGCCCGGGCTCGAGCGGCCCGCCGGCGGCTTCTATCTCTGGGCCGAGGTCGGCGACGACGACGAGCGCTTCGTGCGCGAGCTCTACGCCGCCCGGAACGTCACGCTGCTGCCCGGCAGCTACCTCGCCCGCGACGGTGTCTCCGGCAATCCGGGACGCGGCCGCGTGCGCATCACACTGGTCGCCGGCGTCGACGAATGCGTCGCGGCCGCGCACCGCATCCACGACTTCATCCAGGAACGCCGACGATGACCCAGACCGACACCCGCCGACTGCAGCCCCTGATCGAGGACGCCTTCGAGCGGCGCGGCGAGCTCTCGCCGAAGAACGTCCCCGCCGGGCTGCGCGTCGCGCTCGACGACTGCCTCGAGCTGCTCGATTCCGGCCGCGCGCGCGTCGCCGAGAAGGTCGACGGCGCCTGGCGCGTGAACGAGTGGCTGAAGAAGGCCGTGCTGCTGTACTTCCGCACCCACGACAACGCGCTGATCGACGGCGGCTACACGCGCTTCTTCGACAAGGTGCCGCTGAAGTACGCCGGCCGCGACGAAGCCGCGATCCGTGCCTCCGGCACGCGCATCGTGCCCGACGCCGTGGTGCGCAAGGGCGCTTACGTCGGCCCCGACGTGGTGCTGATGCCCTCCTTCGTGAACATCGGCGCGTACGTCGATGCCGGCACGATGGTCGACACCTGGGCCACGGTCGGTTCCTGCGCGCAGATCGGCCGCAACGTACACCTCTCGGGCGGCGTCGGCATCGGCGGCGTGCTCGAGCCGCTGCAGGCCGCGCCGACCATCATCGAGGACGGCTGCTTCATCGGTGCCCGCTCCGAGATCGTCGAGGGCGTGGTCGTCGGCGCAGGCGCCGTCATCTCGATGGGCGTATTCATCGGCCAGAGCACGCGCATCTACGACCGCGAGACCGGCGAGATCACGACGGGCCGCGTGCCGCCCGGAGCGGTCGTCGTGCCGGGCAGCCTGCCATCGAAGGATGGTCGCTACTCGCTCGCCTGCGCCGTGATCGTCAAGAAGGTGGATGCGCAGACGCGCGCCAAGACTTCGATCAACGACCTGCTGCGCGGCAGCGACTGAGCACGGCTTCAGCTGAGCTCCCGGCTCAAAAGCTCACGTTCAGGTCGAGCTGCAGGCGGTCGTAGTCGCGACTGCCGACCACGCGCGTCTGCACCGGAGCGCTGCCGGGGACCGTGACCAGGGCCGGCACGTCGAGGTTCGTGGCGTTCGTGTAGTAGGTCAGGTTGAAGCGCCAGTTGCGCGCAAACACGTAGGCGAGCTTGACCGCATGACCATCGCCGTCGGTCGCGCCGGCGGCGAAATCCGAATCGATCCATTGCGCGAACAGCGCATCCTTTTCGACCTTCTGGAAGACGTAGCCGATCTCCCAGGTCCGCGGCTCGCCGGCGCGGCCGTAGGTGAAACCTGCGGACCAGGCGGTGTCGAGCCCGGCCGGCACGTCGGCGGTGGACGTCGCCGAGACGATGCCCGCGTCGGCCGCGAGGTTGCGGGCGACGTCGGCGAACAGCAGCAGCGGCCGCCCGGCGAGATCGATCCGCAGCTCGCCGAACAGCTCGACCACGTCGTAATCGTTCAGCAGGCAGGTGGCGACGCCGCGCCTGCAGACCGCCGGGCTGCTCGTCGTGGTGTTGCCGAAGGCGTTGGTCGCATTGCCGTCGAGGAACGGGTCGTAGCCCTCGACCGCGCCATGATCGAAGTACGCCGCGGCGACGGTCCAGCGGCCGCGCCCGGCGAGCGTGCCGCGCCAGCCCGCCTGGGCGCCGAGCATGTTCGAATCCGCCTGCGAGCCGCGCTCGCTCAGCAAGGTGTAGAACGCGGCCGCGAACGGCCCGCTGGCGCCGCGCTGCCAGTTCACGGCCAGGCCCTCCGGATTCACGTCGGCGTCGTGGAAGAAGCTGCCGCTGCGCGCCCAGGGATAGCGCATCTTGCCGGCCGTGAGCTTCCACCGATCGTTCGGCCGCCATTCCGCGTACGCCGTGTCGAGATCGAGCGCCTTGCGCGCACCGACGTTGGTCAACGTCTGGTTGGCCCCGCGCGGATCGAAACCCTCGCCCGTCGAGAGCTGGACCTCGGCGCTGACGGTCTCGTTGACCCGCGCGAGCAGGCCGAGGCGGGCACGGATGCGGTCGCGGTAGCGCTCCTGCGCCAGGTATTCCTGGTCGATCACCTCGGTGCGATAGCGCAGATCGCCCTTCCAGGTGAGGGCCGCGATGCCGGACCCGGCCGCGACCCGAGCCGACTGCTGCAGGGCTCGCGGGTCGTCTTGCCGATCGGTTTGCTGGTCGGTCTGCCGGGCCGCCTGGGCACGCTCGAGCGCAGCGAGACGCACCTGCAGTGCTTCGAGCTGTGCGCGCAGCTCGGCGAGCTCGCTGGCCGGCGCGGGCGCAGACACCGGCACAGGCACGGGCATGGACGCAGACACTGGCGCGGGCGCGACGACGACGGCGGCCGCGGGCCGTTCGACCTCCGCGGCCCCGGCCGGCGAACTCACCAGGATCGAGGACAGCGCGGCGACGAACGCACCGCGGAAAAGTGGACGTTTCATGCTGGACATCTCTCGACGACAGGAGCCCGGTGCCGCAAGCCATCCATGCCATGCGGCGATCCGTTTCGGTTCGGGATCGGTGCAGCGCCCCGGGAAGCGCGCGGGCGCGCGCAGCAGTGTACGGCCTCGGTCCAGGGAAGTCAGGGTCGCCGCGCTCGTATGCCGGCGCGGATCTTCGCCAGCTCTGCCGGCAGCCGCCGCACCAGGCCGCGCCCCGCAAGAGCGGCCCGCTGCGACCGACGGCGGCCTGCGCCGGCGGAGGACCCGCGGCGGCGGTCAGGCCCCGGCCGGCGGCGGTACTCCGAGCGGCGGGCTCTGCGCCAAACCCGCGCCGCGCCCCTGCCCCATTTCGGCCACGACGCGCGCGACGTTGCGCGCGTGGTCGCCGATCCGCTCGAGCGACTTGAGCACGAACGCGGCTTCCAGGGTCACGGAGAAGTTGCGCGGGTCCTCCATCGCACGGGTCATCAGCCTGCGCAAGCCGTCCGCGTACTCGTCGTCGAGCTCCTGGTCGAGCGCCACGACCTGCAGCGACAAGTCGTGGTCGATACGGTCGAGCGCATCGAGCGACAGCCGCAACATGTTGATCGCGAGTCTCGCGAGATGCCTCACGTCGCGCGCGGTCGCGGCACCCGGTCGGCCGCTGTCCCGCCCGGCGCGTCCCCGCACCGTCAGGGCGATTTTCTTCGCCTCGTCCCCCATGCGCTCGAACTCCGCCACGACCTTGGTGAATCCCAGCGCGACTCGCAGGTCGACGGCCACGGGCTGGCGTTTGGCGATCAGCCGCAGCGACCGCTCGTCGACGTCGATCTCGAACTCGTTCACGCCGCGCTCGCGCTCGATCACGCGGTCGGCGGCCACCGGGTCCCAGTCCGCGTAGGCCGACGAGGCCTCGCGAACCTGCAGCAGCACGAGGCTGCCCATCTCGACGACGCGCACGTGCTGGCTCGAGAGCTCGCCGTTGAATGCCCGGCTGGTGTGCCCCTCGATGTCGGTGGGCTCGTCCATGGCGGAGCTCAGCCGAAACGGCCCGTGATGTAGTCCTCGGTCAGGCGCGCGCGCGGGTTGGTGAAGATCCGGTCGGTCTCGCCGACCTCGACCAGATCGCCGAGATGGAAGTACGCCGTGCGCTGCGAGACGCGCGCTGCCTGCTGCATCGAGTGCGTGACGATGCAGATGGAGTAGCTCTGCCGCAGCTCGTCGATCAGGTCCTCGATCTTGGCGGTCGCGATCGGATCGAGCGCCGAACAGGGCTCGTCCATGAGGATGACCTCCGGATTCACCGCGATGGTGCGCGCGATGCACAGCCGCTGCTGCTGTCCGCCGGAGAGGCTCGTGCCCGGCTGGGCGAGGCGGTCCTTGACCTCGTCCCAGAGACCCGCGCGCCGCAGGCTCGACTGCACGATGTCGTCGAGCTCGGCGCGGTCGGCCGCGAGGCCGTGGATGCGCGGCCCGTAGGCGACGTTCTCGTAGATCGACTTCGGGAACGGATTGGGCTTCTGGAACACCATGCCGACGCGCGCGCGCAGCTGCACGACGTCCTGACGCCGGTCGTGGATGTCGTTGCCATCGAGGCGGATCTGGCCCTCGACGCGCGCACCGGGGATGGTGTCGTTCATGCGGTTGAGGCAACGTAGGAACGTCGACTTGCCACAGCCGGAAGGCCCGATCATCGCCAGCACCTCCCGCCGGCCGACGTCGATGCTCAGGCTGCGGATGGCCTGTTTTTCGCCGTAGAACACGTTGACATTGCGGCACGAGAAGACCGGATCGGCCGAGACGATCGACCCGACGGTCTTGTTGCCTTCGGGCACCGGCAGGGATTTGGCGGCGGAGGAGCCGGACGGACCGGCAGACGGCGCCGCCGGCGTGGCGCTCGAGCCATCGTTCATTGCGGTTTTCCGGGCGGCGGAACGCGCGCCAGTGCGAGTCAAGGTCCTGTCCATGGCTTCACCATCGCTTTTCGAATCGGTTGCGCAGCACCACGGCGGTGGCGTTCATGACCAGCAGGAATACCAGCAGCACGATGATGGCTCCGGAAGTGCGCTCGACGAAGCCGCGCTCGGGCAGGTCGGACCAGAGAAAGACCTGGACCGGCAGCACCGTCGCCGGATCGAACACGCTGGTCGGCACCTCGACGATGAACGCCACCATGCCGATCATCAGCAGCGGAGCGCTCTCGCCGAGCGCCCGGGCCATGCCGATGATCGCGCCGGTGAGCATGCCGGGCATCGCCAGCGGCAGCACGTGGTGCGCGACCATCTGGATCCGCGAGGCGCCCATTCCGAGGGCCGCTTCGCGGATCGACGGCGGCACCGATTTCAGCGCCGCGCGCGCCGCGATGATGATGGTCGGCAGCGTCAGCAGCGTCAGCACCAGCCCGCCGACCACCGGGGCGCTGCGCGGCATGCCGAAGAACGCGATGAACACGGCGAGGCCCAGCAGGCCGAACACGATCGAAGGTACGGCCGCGAGATTGTTGATGTTGACCTCGATCAGGTCCGTCATGCGGTTGCGCGGCGCGAACTCCTCCAGATACACGGCCGCGGCCACGCCGATCGGGAACGACAACGCCAACGTGATCAGCAGCGTCAGGAAGGAGCCGAACAACGCCCCGCGGACGCCCGCCTGCTCCGGATCGCGCGAATCGCCATTGCCGAAGAAGGCGCGGTTGAAACGCAGCTCCAGGGCGCCGTCGCGCTGCAGTGCTTCGATCCACTCGAGCTGTTGCGCGGACAAGCGGCGTTCCTGCTCGGGCGAATCGCGGCGCGTGCTGCCCTTCAGCAGCATGTCCACGACGTCGTCCGCCAGCACCCAGACGCGCTCGTGCGTGCCGATCAACGCAGGATTCGCCACCACGCGACGCTGCAGCACGAGCGATGCCGCACTGCTCGCCAGGCGATAGAGCTGTCGCAGGTTGGCGCGCCCCTCGACCTGCGGGAAGCGTGCCTTCAGGCTCTCACGGATCAGCGCCTGGTAGTCCGCGGTCGCCAGCTGCTCGCGATTGCGTGAACCGGCCGGGTCGATGATCTCCGGGTCGTAGTAGATCTGCAGCTGCAGATAGCTCTGCCGGAACACCGACGCCCCCTGCGAGAAGATCGTTCCGAACAGGAAAACGACGAAGGCCACGCCGGTCAGCACCGCGAGGATGCCGTAGGCGCGGAACCGGGCCTCGGCGCGATAGCGCCGCTTCAGGCTGCGCGCGACCACCGCCTGGGTCTCGGCGGCGCTGCGCGCCGGCCGCGCCGCGGCGGCTTCACTCGTACTGTTCACGGTACTTCCTCACGACGTACAGCGCGATCACGTTCAGCGCCAGCGTGACCAGGAACAGCACCAGGCCGAGCGCGAACGCAGCCAGGGTCTTGGGGCTGTCGAATTCCTGGTCGCCGACCAGCAGCGTGACGATCTGCACCGTCACGGTGGTCACGGCCTCGAGCGGATTGGCCGTCAGATTGGCGGCGAGTCCGGCCGCCATGACCACGATCATGGTCTCGCCTATCGCACGCGAAATCGCGAGCAGCACGCCGCCGACGATGCCCGGCAGCGCGGCGCGCAGCACGACCTGGCGGATGGTCTCGGAGCGCGTCGCCCCGAGCGCATAGGCGCCGTCGCGCAGGCTCTGCGGCACGGCCGTGATCATGTCGTCCGCCAGCGACGAGACGAACGGCACGATCATGATGCCCATGACGAGCCCCGCCGCGAGCGCGCTCTCGCCCGCGACCTCGAGACCGAGCGATTCGCCCCAGACCCGCAATGCCGGCCCGACGGTCACGACCGCGAAAAACCCGTAGACCACGGTCGGGACGCCTGCCAGCACCTCGAGCAGCGGCTTGACGATCTGGCGGATACGCGATGGGGCGTACTCCGCGAGGTAGATCGCCGAAAACAGGCCGATCGGCACCGCCACGGCCATGGCGACAAAGGAGATCAGCAGCGTGCCGGCGAACAGCGGCACGGCGCCGAACGCGCCGGAGGAGCCCACCTGGTCGGCACGGATCGCCATCTGCGGGCTCCAGCGCAGGCCGACCAGGAAGTCGGTGACGGGCACGACGCTGAAGAAACGTGCCGCCTCGAACATCACCGACAGGATGATGCCGACGGTGGTCAGAACGGCGATCAGCGAGCACAGGAACAGCAGGCCCTCGAAGATGATCTCGACCACGTTGCGCGCGCGCAGCTCCGGGCGGATCCGCGCCCGGACCACCAGCACCGTCAAGGCCCCGAGCGCGAGCACCAGCACGCTGAGCACGAGCCGCGACGCGCGCTTCAGCTCGACATACTCGGCAGCGGCCGCGGCGGTCACCGGCGACACCTGCGAGGCCTCGACGTTGCCGGCGACGACGTTGCGCAGGTCGTTGAGGAACAGGCCGAACTGCGCCGGGGGCAGCGCGCGCACCTCGGGGGGGAGCTGCGCGGTGACCCGGCCGACGAGGAACCCGTCCTGGAACGCGAGCCACAGCCCTGCGACCAGCACGGCCGGCAGCGCGCACCAGAGCGCCGTCAGCATGCCGTAATGGCCCGGCAGCGAATGCAGGTTGCGGATGCCGCGCCGCCCACCGACCAGCGCGAGCGCGCGGCTCTTGCCGATCCAGAAGGCCGCGACCGACATCGCCACGATCGCGACCAGCAACAATGATGGACCCATACGAACTCCCCGTGGGACCTGACGCGCATGCCGCTGCGGACCTGCTGCGCCCGGGCCGGGCTCTCGTCGACCTTCGAGACTCGTGCTGCGAGCGTCCTGGAGCAGTCTGCACCAGGCCCGGCGATGCGCCTACCGCCGCGCTACCTGGCATTCGCGCCGTGCCCAGCGACGGCACAGCAGGCCGCGGGTCAGCCGATCGACCGCCAGGAGATTCGATAGAATCGCTTTAATATTCATTAGCTTGGAATCAGAACGTCATGTTCAAGTCGAGCTGCAACCGCTTGTAGTCCCGGTCGAACACGTTGCGCGCGCTCGGTATGGTGACGGCCGTCGCCACGTCGTTGCTGGTCTGGTTCAGCATATAGGTCAGGTTGAAGCGCCAGTTGCGGGCAAACGCGTAGGCGAGCTTGACCGCATGACCATTGCCGTCGGTCGCGCCGGCGGCGAAATCCGAATCGATCCATTGCGCGAACAGCGCATCCTTCTCGACCTTCTGGAACACGTAGCCGAGCTCCCAGCTGCGCGGGTTGCTGGCTCGCCCGTAGGTGAAACCCGCCGAATACGCCGTGTCGAGGCCCGGCGGGATGTTCGCGGTCGGGTTCGTCGAGACGAAGCGGTAGTCGGCCGCACCGTTGTTGGCGTAGTCGACGAACAGCGTCAGCGGTTGGGAGCCGAGCTTGAACTGTACTTCGCCGAGCAGCTCGACGACGTCGTAGTCGTTCGCCAGGCAGGGCGACTGCCCGCTGCGGCAGATCGCGGTGCTGGTCGTGGTCGAGTTGCCGAAGAAGCCACCGGCCGTGCCGGTCTGGATGACGCTGTAGCCTTCCACTGCACCGTGGTCGAAATAGCCCGCCGCCAGCATGACACGGCCACCGTCGCCGAACGTGCCCCTCCAGCCGAGCTGGGCGCCGAACAGGTTCGAATCGGCGAGCGCACCGCGTTCGCTCAGACGGCTCACCCAGGCGCTCGCGAACACTCCGGTCGCGCCCTGCTGGTAGTTGACCGCGACGCCCTCCGGGTTCACGTCGCCGTCGTAGAAGTAGCTGCCGGTGCGGACCCAGGGGTATCTCATCTTGCCGGCCGTCAGCTTCCAGCTCGCGTTCGGGGCCCACTCCGCGTAGGCGGTGTCGAGGTCGAGCGCCTTGCGCGAGCTGGCGTCCGTCAGGGTCTGGTTCGACGAGCGGGCATCGCCGTTCTCGGTGGTCGTGGCCTGGAGCTCGACCCGCACCGTGTCGTTGACCCTGGCGATGAAGCCGACCCGAGCACGGATGCGGTCGCGGTTGCGCTCGCGCAGCGTGAACTCCTGGTCGATGTTCTCGTTGCGATAGCGCAGGTCGCCCTTCCACTGCCAGCGGCCGACCCACTCGCCGACATTGGCGCGGTTCTGGGCCAGGCTGTCGGTGTTGCGGTCGATCGCATCCTGCTGCTCGGACGCCGTGGCGCGTGCCGATTCGGCGGCGCTCGCGGCCGCGGCGACCTGTGCCTGCTGCGCGGCCTCGAGCTCCGCGATGCGCGACTGCAGCGCCTCGAGCTGGGCCTTCAGGACGTCGAGGTCGGCGGCACTGATCGCGGCCGGGCGGGTCGGGGTCGCACCCCGGGTCGCGACCTGCTGCGCCTGCGCGGAGGAGGCCACGCCCGGTGCGAGAAGGCTCGCGAGCGCGAGGGCAAGACGGGTGTTCATGATCGGGGGGTCTCTTCGGCGTGGAGATGGAGCGGCTCAGGGGCTGAAGTTCTTCAAGGCCTTGACATCGGCACGGGTCCTGGCGAGGTCCGCCTTCGGCTGCGTCACGAGGCCACGGTCGGCGAGATAGCCCTCCTCCCCGAGCGCCTTGTCGGAGACGTACTCGTCGACGAACTCCTTCAAACCGGGGATCACGCCGATGTGCGCCTTCTTGACGTAGATGAACAGCGGCCGCGAAGCCGGATACTTGCCCGAGGCGATGGTCTCGAACGTCGGCTCGACGCCGTCGACCCGCGTGCCGCGAAGCTGGTCCTGGTTCTCCTCGAGGAAGCTGTAGCCGAAGATGCCGACGGCGTTCGGATTCGCCTCGATTTTCTGCACGATCAGGTTGTCGTTCTCGCCGGCCTCGACGAAGGCGCCGTCCTCGCGCAGCGTGTGACAGACGCGCTTGAAGCGCTTCTCGTCCATCGAGCGCAGGGTGTTGATCCACGGATAGCTGCGGCATCCGGCCTCCATGTATAGCTCGTGGAACGAGTCGCGCGTACCGGAGGTCGGCGGCGGGCCGAGCACTTCGATCTTGACCGCCGGCAGGCCCGGATCGACATCCTTCCAGGTCCTGTACGGGTTCGCGATCAGGGTGGTCGGGTTCGCCGGGTCGGGGATCTGCTTGGCGAGCGCGAGGTAGACCTGCTTGCGGGTCAGCGCCGAGATCGGCGCCTTCTTGCTCTCGGCGATCGTCAGGCCGTCGAAGCCCACCTTGACCTCGAGGATTTCGGTGACGCCGTTCTTGCGGCAGGCGTCGTACTCGGCCGCGTTCATGCGCCGCGAGGCATTGACGGCGTCGGGATGCTGCACGCCGACGCCGTTGCAGAACAGCTTGATGCCGCCGCCGGTGCCCGTGCTCTCGACCTTCGGCGTCTTGAACCTGCCCTGGCGGCCGACCTGCTCCGCCACCGTGGTGGTGAACGGATACACCGTCGAGGAACCGACGATGTTGATGAAATCGCGCGCCGCCTGGGCCGAGGCGATGTCCGCGGCGCCGAGTGCGGCCATCGTCGCGACGGTCGCGACGAGTGCCTTGCGGGCGATGGTGCGTGTCTGGCTCACGTCGAGTCTCCTGTGTGACGACCGGCAGGATATGGCGGCTTCTTTACAGGAATATTTCAGCGTCGCAGCGCGGCGTAAGCCCCTGATCACGAACAAGACTCTTGCACCTCGTGGCCACGCGTCCTATAAACGCGCACGGTCGCGCAGCCCCCAGGACACCGCCAAGCCCCATGTCCGCCACGCTCGAGCTCACTCAAGACCTGATATCGCGGAACTCCGTGACCCCGGCCGATGCCGGCTGCCAGGAAGTCATGGCGCGACGCCTCGCGGCGATCGGCTTCCAGACGGAGGTGCTGCGCTACGGCAACGTCGACAATCTCTGGGCGATCCGCGGCCAGTCGGGCCCGGTGCTCTGTTTCGCCGGCCACACGGACGTGGTTCCGACCGGCCCGCTCGAGGAGTGGCGCACCGATCCGTTCGTGCCCACCGTCCGCGACGGCGTGCTCTACGGGCGTGGGGCCGCCGACATGAAAAGCGGCCTCGCCGCCATGGTCACGGCGACCGAGGCCTTCGTCGCGGAACGGCCCCATCACCCGGGCCAGCTCGCCTTCCTGATCACCAGCGACGAGGAAGGGCCCTCGGTGGACGGCACCAAGCGCGTCGTCGAGACGCTGGTCGCGCGCCACCAGAAGATCGACTACTGCCTGGTCGGCGAGCCGTCCAGCGAGCTGCGCATCGGCGATACCATCAAGGTGGGCCGGCGTGGCTCGCTGTCCGGCCGCTTGACGGTGCACGGCGTCCAGGGCCACGTGGCCTATCCGCAGCTGGCCGAGAACCCGGTCCACATGCTGGCGCCGGCGCTCGCCGAGCTCACGACCCGCACCTGGGACCAGGGCAACGAGTATTTCCAGCCGACGACCTTCCAGATCTCGAACCTGAACGCCGGCACCGGGGCGCCCAACGTGATCCCGGGGGAGCTTCGGGCGCGGTTCAACCTGCGTTACTCCCCGGTCCAGACGCTCGATGGCCTCAAGGAGACCGTCGAGGGCATCCTCCGCAGGCACGGCATCCGTTACACCCTGGAGTGGTACCTGTCCGGCGAGCCGTTCTACACGCCGCCGGGGCCACTGTCGTCGGCCGCGGTCGAGGCGGTGCGCGAGGTTACCGGCATCGTCCCCAGACTGACGACCGGCGGCGGCACGTCCGACGGGCGCTTCATCGCGCCGATGGGCGCCCAGGTGGTCGAGCTCGGCGTCGTCAACGCGACCATCCACAAGGTCAACGAATGCGTGCGCGTCGAGGAGATCGACCTGCTGCACTCCATGTACCTCGGAGTGCTGCGCCGGCTGCTGGCCTGAGCGCGATCACAGACGGGCCGGGTCCGGCGACATCGACTCGATGAACGCGCGTTGAAAATGCGCCGGTTGCCGGCCTGAGCCCGACGATCGGGCCGCATCCGGCGATGTAGGCCCGATGAACGAGCGATGACGACGGCATGGCGCTCAGGGGCCGCGCCGCGATCCCTTCACCGTGCAGACGACGGCCAGCGCGTGGATGGCGGCGCAACGCGCAGGTTGGCGAACAGGCCGAACGCGGCGAGCGCCACCACCGCCACCAGCACCCAGGCCGGCATCGACAGGCCGAGGAAGCTCCAGTCGATCCTGGCGCACTCCCCGCCCCCGGCCAGCACCTTGCGGACCACGTCGAACAGCGGGAACACTTCGAGCATGTAGTCGAGCGTCGCGCCGCAGGACGGCACCGAGCCCTCGGGCAGGGACTGAATGTAGACGTGACGGCCGGCGACATAGGCCGGGAACGCCGCCACCACGGCGATCAGCGCCGCGTAGGCTCGCGCGCCGGCGCGCGACGCCGGATCGTGCAGCGCCGCGAGCAGGAAAACGATGCCGAGCGCGGCCACACCGACGCGCTGGAACATGCACAGCGGGCAGGGCTCGAGGTGCAGGACTTTCTCGGCGTACAGCGCGTAGCCGAGCATCGCCAGGCAGGCGAGGAAACCGCCGGCATTGAGGACGCGACGAGCGGGCATGCGTGGCGATTTCTCGTCGATCCGAGCCATCAGTCGACCCCCGCCATCAGGACCGGGAACGCCCCAGCTCCGTCTCGACGTCCTCGAGCCGGATGTGGCGGATGTCCTTGCCGTGCACCATGTAGATCACGTACTCGCAGATGTTCTTGGCGTGATCGCCGATTCGCTCCAGCGCCCGCACCACCCACATGACGTCGAGCGCTCGGCGGATCGCTCGCGGGTCTTCCATCATGAAGGTGATCGACTGGCGCTGGATGGATTCGTATTCCTCGTCGACGAAGCGGTCCTGGCGCGCGACCGTGAGCGCCGCGGCGGCGTCCATGCGCGCGAACGCGTCGAGCGCGTCGTGGACCATGTCCTGCACGATCCGCCCGAGGTGCTTGACCTCGCGGTACTTGTCCACGGGGCGCTCCTGGGTGGCGAGCCGCGAGGCGATGTAGCCGATCTTCTCGCACTCGTCGCCCATGCGCTCGAGGTCGGTGATCGCCTTGATGATCGCGACGATGACGCGCAGGTCGCCGGCCGCCGGCGCGCGCGTGGCGAGGATGCGCGAGCATTCCTCGTCGATCGACACTTCCATGCTGTTGATCTGGTAGTCGTCGCGCGCGACCGCCTCGCCCAGGGTGCTGTCGCCCTCGACCAGGGCCGCGACGGCCTTGGCGAGCTGCTGCTCGACGAAGCCGCCCATCGACAGCACCTTGCCGCGGACGCGCTCCAGGTCTTCGTTGAAGCGACGGGAGATGTGGTGCGAGAGATCTGCGGTTTCCATGACACGTTCCGGCCGGAGCCGATCCTCTGACTCGTGAGAATAGCGAGTGTTCCGTGGCAATGCGATGGCCGCGCGGTGGCCGGCGGACGGATCCGCGGCGTGCTCCGGCGCGGTCTTCAGGCGCTGGCGCGCACCGGCGTCGACGGCGCCGCAAGCCGCTGCGCCGGAAAGTGGCAGGTGAAGGTGCTGCCCTGCCCCGGCACGCTCTGCACCTCGAGCTCGCCGCCGTGGCGCTGCAGCACGTGCTTGACGATCGCGAGGCCGAGGCCGGAGCCGCCGGTCGCCCGCGAGCGGCCCGGATCGACGCGGTAGAAGCGCTCGGTGAGTCGCGGCAGGTGTTCGGCGGGGATGCCGGACCCGGTGTCGGTCACGGCGAAGTGGCCTCCGTTGGCGTCGGTCCACCAGCGCAGCGTGATGCTGCCCTGCGGCGGGGTGTACTTCGCGGCGTTGTCGACCAGGTTGGCGAATGCCGAATGCAGCAGGCCGGCGTCCCCGACCAGGCGCGAGTCCGAATCCACGGCGACGCGCACCTCGGCCGGGTGCTCCGGGCGGGCCAGTACGTCACGGCGCAGCGTCGCGATCAGAGCGGCGACGTCGAGCGGCTCGCCCGCGACGGGCTCGTCGCTGGACTCGAGCCGCGAGAGCTCGAGCAGGTCCTCGACGATGGTCGTCATGCGCGCCGACTGGCGACGCATCTCCTGCAGCGGCCCCTGCAGCTCCGCCGGCAGTTCCGGGTCGGCCGCCAGCGTTTCGAGATAGCCGGCGATCACAGTCAGGGGCGAGCGCAGCTCGTGGGAGGCATTGGCCACGAAGTCCTTGCGCATGGTCTCGAGGCGCGCCTGCCGCGACACGTCGCGCACCAGCAGCAGCATCTGCCCGGTGCCATAGGGCACGGCCTGGAACGACAGCCAGCTGTCCTCGCCGACCTTGCGCCGCACGACCAGGGGATTGGCATGGAGACCCGATTCGAGATAGCGCGAGAACTGCGGCTGGCGGATCAGGTTCTCGATGCGGATGCCGAAATCGGTGCGGCGCCGCAGCCCCAGCAGCTCGCCGGCCTTGCGGTTGAACCAGAGGATTTCCGACTGCTCGTTCAGCAGCACGACGCCGTCGGGCATCGAGGCGGTCGAGCGCCGCAGCTCGCGAAACAGCTGCAGCACGCGCCCCTTGTGGAACTTCTTGCGACGGTGCAGTCGCACGACCTGCACGACCACGTCGCCCCAGAGGCCGCCGGGATCGGGCGGATCGAGCCGGCTGCGGTTGCGCAGCCAGTGATCGAGGCGGTAGAGCCGGTAGAGCTGCACGCCGAGGTAGACGGCCA